>JAHJAL010000149.1 GCA_018814055.1 Patescibacteria group bacterium | reverse complement strand
AAATCCGCATTTGACTTTCCACCGACCGCCAACCACCATACATAAAAAAAGTTACACCCTTTGGCAACAAACCCTTCGCTCGGCTAATCCTTTTTGCAACCCCCGTCCTCACCAAAACTCTCTCTTTATTTCTCTTTCGATTTATTATAATACCTCGACATTTTTGTAACAAATCAACCAACAACTCCTGATTGTCTCTTATTTTTATCATTCTATTTTCAATACTAACGCATCATTTATTTTTGTAGTTCTCTACACTTTTCTATACAACTTCTCCATCACTTCCTCATACTCACTCCCACCCCCTTCCAAATACTTAACAGAATTGTCATACATAGTCCGATGTTCACTGCTTTCAGCTAATTGGTAGTACAATTCTGCCTCCGAAATATCCAAATTCAAGTAATAATTCATACCATCACTATCCGGCTCCCGACGAAGTACTGCCAAATATGCCTTACGAATAATTGCTGGATCCAATTTCATTTTTGCCTCCATAATTATGTTTAAATCATACCAATCCCCCGGACACCTAGTAGCCATCAACTCCTTGTGCCCATATATATCTGAAATACTATAACGATTTTGAATACCCTCAATAACCGATTTAGCCGCCACCAACGCCGCTGGTGATGGTTGTTCATTTGAATAATCACCGATACAACACACTGCTATACTTTCCAAATTAATATCATACACTCCACAATGATATGTATACCTGTCCTCCGGCACCGGACTTTTGACCTCACCATCCCAGTAGATCAAATGATGATAATTACCCTTGTACTCCTTGCCACCAAAATATAATCCCGGCACATAATCAACCCCTTCAACCGATACTGCCCAAATATCTTTGTTGTACTTGTCAGTCACAGAATGATGGACAACAATTGTATCAATATTTCTCACTAGAAAAACCTCAAAAAATATCTATCTTACAACATGCAAAACCTAATTTAGGTCTTACAATTACATACATTATAGCAAAAAGGCCATCCCAATATACATCCGTAGTATAATAAATACTGCAAACAGCAATAACCACACCATAATCATATCATGAACCAAGAAGTCAACATCGGCACTCACTTTGCCAAACAACAAAACCAATACCAACAAGTTGTCAACACAGTTCACAAAGAGTGGTACCAAAACATTCAGCAAAAACTGGATCAAAACCTCCATGGCGTTGTGCTGGATATCGGCAATGGAGGTGTCTTTGGTTATAACCTCACAAAGCTCAAACGAATCATTGCCATCGATCCGGCATTTGATGAAACTTGGCAAAACACCGACAAAATCCAACACATTGCCGGCGACGCGCGCCATCTCAGCACAATCAAAGACAATGGCTGCGATTGCGTAATCATGCAACTCATACTACATCATGTCGTCGAAAAAAATATCAAACTCACCAACGAATCAATCCTCCAAAGCCTCAAGGAAGCACACCGCGTCCTCAAACCGAGTGGGAAACTAATTATAATAGAACAAATAGTATCCCCTACTCTAGAATCTATCGAAGATATTTTCTACCCCACAAATTTCTACCTTTTGGGTTTGTTCAATATACCCATGGTAAAATTCTACTCCCTGCATCACCTACACTCCAAACTACATTCCACCGACTTCACCCAAATCACCACCAAGAAAATCCACATGGGTCAATGGTACGACCCACTGGGCGGCGTCCTCCCCGGCATCATCAAAATACCCACCTGGCTTTCGCCCACTAGGTGCCATGCGATCATCGCTATTAAATAACTCTTCACCTACAACCGCAAAACACCTTGATAAAATTCAATTCAAACCTAATTTTCTTCCAGAGAATTCTTTACAGCAGTAATCAAATGTTATTTAAACAAAATAAATTAATCAAAAGCAAGAAATACAGTCATATCCAGATGATCAAACGATGGCTTCCCATTTTCCATTTTACCACCAATACCATTGAATATAATTTTAGCTTGAAAATCAGAATCAACTACCTCCATTGTTAATTCTTTGGTCAACAAAATATTTTGATATCCCCCATATTTTTCATACAAAGTCCCAATAAATTCAGTTAAATCGACATTAATTTTCTTACCCGTATCCAGAGAAAAAACAATCATAGCACTCGACATATCAAAAGAAATTCCATACTGTTCTCCATCAATCACAATATATGGCCACTCATCATCACTTCTTGGACCAGATAATTCAAAAGTATAATCATAATCACCAATCGCAGTTATGGTAGACGAGATTGGCTCTGTATTCCGGGAATAATAAAAAACACCCGAAGACGAATCAATACTGTCGTAATATTTTAGTTGAAGTTTTTGGGTAACTATTTTTTCACTCAAACTATAATTATCACCCTGCAAATCACCCAGATCTTCCAAGGACCCTGCTGGGAAAAATGGCCTCAAAGTATCCAGACCATGAACACTGACAATATAGCTAATAATATTACTAATTTCCCGCTCGTCTTCCATAGAAACATGTTGGCTGGCAGGAGACAAGACTCCCTCACTAAACATCCCTACTCCCGATGCAATATTTTCCAACCGATGAAGCTGATTTTGTTTTGATACAGTAAAAGCACTCCAGGAACCAACGGAACCAAATACCAACAAACAAGTCAAGGTTAGCGGCAAAAAACGTAAATCTTTTCGCCGACTCCATAACATATATATCGAACAAACAACCAACCAAACACCAAATAGAAGAACAATGTACCGATTCTCAGTAAATCCATAGCGTGACAGCGGAAACCAGACGGCCCAGATTAATACTCCAACCTGTGGGATAATAGCCACATATAAAACCAGAACAAAGCACTTCACCCAACGGCTTTCTCTACTCAGGGGAAAAAGAAAAAAAGTACTAAATATACCCAAAACCGAAAACCCAATAATCATAAAAGAAACAACATGATCCGGCCATACACCTTGGTAAAGAACCAATCCAGAATAGACGTAGAGAATAATAAAATATATAACAACCATGGGTATCAAGACAAACTGCCCAATATTGAGAATCTTACGATAGATACCTGTTTGAGCCAGTTTGGTATTATCAGCAATTTGAGAAAGAAAAAAGGTGCTTCCAACAATTCCAACCACTATTGTCCATATTTGCGGATAGATGTGATAGTCCAATCCTACCCGAAACAATATCTCCACGGTTGCCAAACCAACAAAAATACCAACCACGAGGAATACACAAAAAGCAGCAGTTACTACAAAAGCAGTCAGCAATGCCATGTTGTACTGCCAAAAGTCATCGTTTGTTTTGCCTCGTTGCCAAAGTGGAATAAATGTAATCAACAACAAATAGCTCACTATCCAAAATAATTCCCTGATTATAAAAGCACTAGTAATACCGCTTATTTCCGGAAGTAAGACAAAAAAGTGAAATAAAGAAAATGCCAATACCAGGACATAAAGCAACAGTCGAATCCACAACCTTAACTTTAGTCGATCTATCAGTAATTCCATAGCAATATAGAGCGGAAATCCGAGAATCAATGTCCAGACGAGCCGAATTAATAATTCATCCTTAAAATCAGTCGTAATCAGTAAAACACTGCAAATCGTGCCGACAATAGCGACCAATATGGCCATTGGAAAACACCTAGCGGCACCAATAAGGACATTTTTCACACCTGTCTTCTTCTTTTCCATAATTATCGATAATTATTTGTATCCAGCACATTATACAGGATAATCACACATATATAATACAAAAAAACAAATTAGATTATCTATATCTGTTTTTCCTTTTTAAAGGGTGACTGATGGGGATCGAACCCACAACCTCCGGTACCACAAACCGGCGCTCTAACCAGTTGAGCTACAGTCACCACGTCGAAACTCGTTCTCACCGTTTCGTCAAAGCCGGAGTGCCGACTTTGACTTCACTTAACTCGAACGGTTTCTCCTCTTCCCCAAAAATTTCTAACGACAATTTTTGGAGACCCCTGTTTTTAAATAGATACAAAGCGCCCTGGGCAGGAATCGAACCTGCAACCTTCACCTTAGAAGGGTGCTGCTCTATCCAATTGAGCTACCAGGGCCCAGGAATAAAGGTGAAAAGAAGAAAAAAGCGGGCGACGGGAGTCGAACCCGTGTCCTCAGCTTGGAAGGCTGATATAATAAGCCGTTATACGACGCCCGCAAATCATTTTTAACTAACTAGAATTATACCAATTTAATCAGGCAAATTCAAAACTGGTATGACGCATTAACAAACTTGCTAATATAATTATCAACATATACAATAAAAATATTAGTAATTACCCACCAATACTTTAACTAAGCAAACTTTAGCTCAAACGTAATTTCTTATTCCACCATCAGTTTTTCTTTGATAAAGCTATTCATATCTGCGTACGTTTCACCAATCATACATTCATATTTTTTTCGTCCTTCGTCCGTCAATCGGCACTCCCCCTCTCCTCCACCATTGAGCATATAAAAACAATTACCCAATAAAGTAGGAAATCTCTTCAAACCACAAGCAGTTTCTTGACAAGTCATACTATCAAGAGACTCTAGCAATTCTTTCACCCTCTTTTTATATTTCTCACTAGCCCCCAAATAATCACCCACAGCTGCCAACTCAATCAACTCATCAATTGGTTCTTTTATTTTCTTT
>JAHJAL010000148.1 GCA_018814055.1 Patescibacteria group bacterium | reverse complement strand
GGGTAATTTCCCAAATCCCCCGAAAATATAATTCTTTTATAACCATCGTACAATTCAACTATGGCTGATCCCAAAATATGACCGGCATCCCACAACTTGACTTGTAAATTCCCCACCGCAAATTCGGTTCGATACGGCCTTCCCTCAAAAAAACTCATCAATCTGACCACATCATCTCTATCGTACAATGGCTTTACCTGCTCATATCTGGCGTCTTCCTCGGCAATCTTGGCCGCATCCATCAATACAATTTCCGTCATATCCACCGTCGGTACCGTACAATATACCCTGCCCTGAAAACCCTCATTGACCAACCTGGGCAATAGCCCGCTATGATCCAAATGCGCATGGGTCAAAAATACTGCTTCTACCTCTCGCGGATCAAACAAAAAATCCCTTCGATTCTTTTCTTCAATCTCTTTCGGGCCCTGAAAACGACCACAATCAACCAGATATTTACTTCCATCCACATCTACCAGAGTACACGAACCCGTTACTCCCTCCGCCGCCCCACAAAATTTAATTTTCATAAACCAACCTCCATAAATAACTCTATTCCTCTATATTGTACCCCCACTTAGTCAAAAGTCGGAAGTAATAAATAATAACCGGGGACATGCTTTTAACTTTTAACTTTGGTAAAATATAATTAATGTTTTGAACACACCCACCATATGAATAATACTTCACACTTTACCGACCGCCTCGATGCCGGTAGACAAATGGCCCAAGCCCTTACCAGATTCAAAGACCAGAATCCGGTCGTGATAGCTCTTCCCCGCGGTGGAGTCCCAATTGGCAAAGTCATCGCCACAGAACTTGACTGTCCGCTTGATTTAGCCATCGTACGCAAAATCGGTCACCCCAACAGTCCAGAATACGCCATCGCCGTCATTGCCGAAGATGGTCAATTGATCACTAACCCGGCCGAAGTAGCTGCCATCGATCCTGATTGGTTTCGGGCAGAATCAGACAAAGAAAAACAGGAAGCCAAAAGAAGAAGAAAAAGCTATATCCCCAACCATACAACTATTGATTTAACCGACAAAACCGCCATCATCGTCGATGACGGCATTGCCACCGGCTTGACTATGCTAGCCGCCATCAAACAAATCAAAGACAAAAATCCAGCCAAGTTGATAGTTTGCGTGCCAGTATCACCCCGGGAATCAGCCGACAGAATCAAACCGGAAGTCGACGAATTTATCTCTCTATCAATTCCCGACTACTATTTAGGCGCCGTCGGCGCCTATTATGATAGCTTTGATCAAGTTTCTGACGAAGAAGTCATAGAATTGATGAATGAAGCTTAATATTATTTTACAAAAACCATGTCCACATTAATCTTTTATCAACCATCATTTCAACCACTGGCCAAAGACCTGATCAAACATCTACCAAACACCAAACTCGGCTATTATTCTCTCAACCGATTTGCCAATGAAGAGTTATTTATTCTCACCAAGGATAAAATCAAAAACAAAAAATGTATTATTATCGGTACCATCGCCCCACCGGATACTAATTTTCTAGAAATTGTTTCCCTCGCCCACACCCTCAAAAAAGACAAAGTCAAACACATCACTCTGATCCTCCCCTATTTTGCCTATACCCGCCACGACAAAGACAAACCAAATGAAAGCTATATTACTAAATTATTCTGCCGAATTTTTCAAACAGCCGGTATCGACAAAATTATTACCTTTGATATCCACAGCGACCAGGCAAAGAATTTCACTTCCATCCCAATTATTTCTATTCCTACCGCAAGTATTCTCGCTCTAGTTTCACAGAAACATCATCTCACCAGCGCCGAATTCATCTCTCCCGATTTCGGCGCCACCAAGCGCACCAAAGCTGTCAAAAAATTACTTCACCTTGACTCCAACATCAAATATTTCAAAAAACAACGCGCGCTCAAGCATGTAACTTGTACCCTGCAAAACGGTCACTTCGAATCCGACCAAGCCATAATTATCGATGATCAACTTGATACCGGCGGCACACTTCTTTGTGCTTGTGAAGATTTACAAAAGAAAGGTATTAAAGAAATTTACATTATGGTCACTCATGGCCTTTTCACCGGCACCAAATGGAAAAAATTATTCAAGTATGGCGTCAAAAAAATCTTCTGCACCAATACCATCCCCCAAAAAATAAACGACAAAAGAATCAAGATTTTATCCATCAACTCGTTATTGATATCATCATTGCAATCAATGCTCAATTAATAATGAATAATAATTTACTGGTTATTATTTCCATATTATTAATTATTCATTATT
>JAHJAL010000147.1 GCA_018814055.1 Patescibacteria group bacterium | reverse complement strand
AGAAAGGACACTCCCTCTGAAAAAATTAATAAACACCCAATTTATAAAAATATTAATCTACTCAACTTCTATTTCCCAATAAATTCCCAAATCATCCATCCATCGCAAATTCTCCACTACCGGCCGGAAAGACTCTCGATAAACACCACTATCACGGGGCGCCGTAACCACTACCTCAAACCGTACCGTATCTCCAGGATTGGCAGTATTTTTCTTCATACCAGCCGCCCGATTACTACTGATCCAAAATCCGGGCGAATAAAAATCACTTGTCCGATCCAAATCATGGTCTGTCCCCAACCGTACCGGACTATCACCATCCTTACGCCAAACCACATTACCAACATTTTCTAGTTCCACCCACAATCTGGCTTTCTTACCGGGTGACAAAGTAATCGGATTTTCACTTTGGTCTACCCATTGGGCCCTAAATTCCGGCTCTCGCACTGTTACCCGCGCATACACACCAAAATCTTCCATCCAAGTTACACTTTCCACCACCGGTTGAAAATATTCGTCAAAAATTCCCAACTGATTTCCCGCCTTTATCACAAATCTAAATCTGGCCAATTCTCCCGGCTCCACACTCCAAGACGACATCTCAATCCGATTGGCGGCCAACCATGATCCATCACCATAAAATCCACTATCTCTATCTTGAGTATTGCTTGTACCCAATCTCACCGGAAAATCTCCATCTTTGTACCATGGGGTTTTTCCCGTATTCTTGAAATCCACCCAAACTGTTGTTTCTTCACCCGGAAATAACTCCACATGATCAGACTGTGCTACCCACTCTGCGTGATACCAATCAGAATCCACCGTCTGTTCACTACTCCCCGTGCTTGTTTCCTCTGGCTGCTCATCAATTATCCGCTCCTTGTCATCTACTTCTCTATTATCTTCCACAAAATTATCAACTTTTTGATTTCTAACTATTATTGCAAACTCAGTCCCCGGCATTAAACCATTCTCATTTTTCAAACCAAATTTCTCCACGTACTCTCCCGTTTGATCAATGCCCTTTAGATCCAATTCAAAAACTGCCTTCTCCCCGGGCATCACGGTAATTTGACTCACCGAGCCCACCTCACTGCCACTTTCCCAATTATATGCTTCAAATCCACTTTCCCTCATCAGTGGATCAATCGGCACCAGCACCACATCATCACTCCCCTTGAGCCAGACGGCGCTACCTGTGTTTTCAAATCTCACCACCACTGTCTCTGTCTCGCCACTCTTCAAATCAATTTCATCAACCGATTGGCTTACATATATAGCTTCATAAGTTTTTTGTGGTAAAATCGCCGATCCATTCTCAGCTGCCAAAGCAATATCCGACAACATCGAATACAACACTTCACCTGGACACTCAGTTGAATTCACGTCTCTATGTCCCGCCACTACCGGAATATTTTTTCCTTCAAAATTATGCCGTCCGGTCAAATTCAAATCCGCCTGATAGCCAACATATTCAATTATACTAATCAATCCGGTCAAAGCATTGGAGGACGGCGCCTTATCAACATAATTACCAATCAGGGCAATACCGGTACTGCCATAATTATTACCACTTGCATGTGCAGCCACTACTCCCATTCCGCCCTTACGACCTTCATATATATTCCCCCGGTGATCAACAATATAGTTGTAGCCGATATCCCCCCAGTCTTTTTCCACAGCATGAAAATAATAAATACCGCGTACCACCGCCGCTGAATCCAGCGGAGAATTATTGCTACCCGCAGTATGATGAACAATAATCTGCTCCACCGGCGCATATTCCAAATCATCCCATGTCATTATCGATTCATCCGCTCCCCACTCATCCCGGGTAATAATATCAACCTTTTCTTTACCCATCACCTTTTCCGTCAACCATCCCCAACCTTTTTTGACAAAAGCAAATTTATCATCCGGATCAATAAAAACCAAATTTACATTATCCACTACTGGTGTCTTATATATATCTTCAGTCGACAATACCAGCGAATATTGTACATAACGATATTTCTTTTCAAACAAAACCGGCACCTCCGTATCCACCTCATTTTGACTACCATTTCTATCCAAGTCCAAATCATACCAATCCGACCAATTCTCTCCATCCCGACTTGCCCTGATTTTTCCCTCGATAGTAGTGTTGTCAACTTTTTGAGATGATATTTTTGCCCCCACCATCCAAAAATCTTTCTCAGCTTGCTTGATATCGGAAACATATGAGTAAATATTTTGTCCTTCCGGAATCTTCAAAGATTCACTTGTTTCTTTTTCAAAATTAACACCAGATAAAACATTGGCCTGACTCAATAAAAAAACATCATCAATTTGATGACTTACCTTGATCTTTACCCCACTATCCGCGTAACCAAAAGCAAACACACCCACAATCATTATCAACAATAACACTACCAAACTGATAATCCTGGCTGACCACACAAACCAAAAGCTTTTTGGAGCTTTTTCTTCAGCACCCATATTATTGTCCATATCTATTTTTTATTTATTTTTACCCAAATTTAAATCATATTATTGTAACAAATATTTCTACATTTGTAAAGGATTACATTTACAAATCAATGAGTAAAGTCAATTATTTTCAACCGTCCTTTTTCGCATTTTGCATTGCCCGACCACTAAAGTACTTATGATTAGTAGTAATTTTTTCTTTGCCTCAGCCCATTAAACTTGAGAAACAAGATAACGAGAGTTTGGAAAATGCTAAAAAGGACGGTTGAAAATAATTGACTTTACTCATTGATTTGTAAATTATGTTTTGAATTTCTACATTTAAATAGATATAATAAACATGAGTTTTTATACATCAAAAAGAGGGCCAACTTCATGAATGAAAAAACCAAAACTTCTCATAATCTAAATCCACTAAAAAACTTCTTTACCAACGGCTGGAACCTACCAACCAGCCAGAAAAACAATGAAGACAATCCATCCAGCGATGAAGGACACTTGATAGTCGATATGTATGAAAGAGAAAACTCCTACTATATCGTTGCCCCCACCGCCGGCGTCGGCTCTGATGACATCGAAATCGAGCTCAACGACGACCAAATCACTATCAAGGGACAACGAAGTAAAGAACCCGAATCTCCGGATAGAAAATATCACATCCAAGAATGCTATTGGGGACAGTTTTCCCGCCATATTACCTTTCCCACCCCGGTAGATTCCGAAAAAGCGGCCGCCACTTTCAAAGACGGCATGCTTACTATATGTATTCCCAAAGCCAAATCCGCCCAAACCAAAACCCTCAAAATCAAAACCCTGTAACTCTTCTCAAGAAATAATGAATAATTAATATGAACAATTATTCATTATT
>JAHJAL010000146.1 GCA_018814055.1 Patescibacteria group bacterium | reverse complement strand
AATTAATAATTAATAATGAATAATGAATAATACATTGTGCAATTTACAGTAATTTTGTAATACACGCTCTTTAATTATTCATTATTCATTTTTCATTGTTCATTCTCTTCATACGCCATCTTTCTATGAAATGTCAAAAGTCTCGACGCCAACCAGGCAGTCACGGGAATCGCCGCAAATATCCCCATTGTACCACCCCAAATTCGCAAGATTTCAGCAAATATCATATTGAAACTAATCAACACCGTCCAGCTGTACCCCTGGCTAATGGCCACTATCCAAATCGTCATGGCTGAACCAGCATAGGCAAGTAACAATGTATTTGCGTTGACTGCCATGATCTCCCGCCCAATAGACAAGCCTGATTTATACAAATCATCTTTTTCCAACGTTCTAGTCCCCCGCTCCCGATTGGTCTTGATCAGTTCATCAATCCCGGCCACGATCGATATCGAAATATCCATCATCGAGCCCAAAGCTCCGATAATCATCCCACCCAGTAAAATATCCACCAAATTCAGTTTCGAAAGCACCGGAGATATATGAAATAAATGTGATTCCTCCACGCCTATTTGACTAAATCCGGCCCACTTGGCAAAGACTATGATCAAAACCGCGGCCACCAACAGACCAAATACAGACGACAAAACCACCAGTAACGCTTTTTTGGTAAATCCCACCAAAATTACAGCCACCACCACTACTATTAGCAACGCCGATATAGTTATAATCCAAATTGGACTAACTCCCTGCACTATTCGCGGTATCAAAAACCAAGCCAAAATTACCGCAATCCAAACAAAACCAAATATAGCTCTCACGCCCAGCCATAAACCCACCCCCAACAATATCAACACAAATAATGCCGCCATTACCAAGAGCTGAGTTGACCGATCATAATCCACCATCGCCACCTTGTTTGCCCCATCCACTTGCTGATACGATACCACTATTTTCGAACCAGCTTTCAAATACCGATCATTTTTTTCAAATACCGAAGATTCATGTTCAAACTCAAACTCTTCACCCTTCTTTTGGACACTAGTGATTATTACCTTTATCTTTTGCCAATCATTAAACTCACTTCCTTCAGTCTCCTCCTTGGCCAAATCTTCCACGCCAACCACTTCCGCTTTATAAAATTCCAACTTCGTATCTTCCTCCCCATTTATTTCCTGCGCCCCGACCACACCACCCGACAACATCACAAATACACCCACCAACAACAAAATACCAAAAAACTTTTGTGAACCAATCATCGAAATCATTTTATTCACACAATTCAATATTACAACTTTTTACCTTTATCTTCTAACTTGTCTTTCTTCTTGCACTGTTCACACCCCAACTTTCCCGACTTATATTTCGTCATTATAAACCCGCATTTTTCACATTTCTCCTCTGTCGGCTCGTTCCAAACCGCAAAATCACACTTGGGATAACCACTACAACCATAAAACACCCGGCCTTTCTTGCTTCTTTTCTCAACTACCTTACCCAGGTCGCATTTCGGACAATCAATATCCAACTGGCTGGTCATGGACCTTATATTTTTGCATTTGGGATAGTTACTGCAAGCCAAGAAAGATCCATAACGGCTTTTTTTGATTATCATTGCGCCACCGCATTTCTCACATGGTGCCGCTTCCTCGACTTTCTTTTTGTCTTCTTCGCTGACATCCAATGGCTTGGTATACTTACATTCAGGAAAACCGGTACAAGCCACAAATTTACCATAACGGCTGAATTTTACTTGTAATTCTTTGCCACACTCGGGGCACTTTTCATCAATTTTTTCTTTTCCCACCACCTCTTCTTTTTTTACATTTTTTTCCTTTTCCCGCAATTCCATGGCAAATGGCTCATAAAAATCCCGGACTACCGGCACCCACTCTTTTTTGCCCACCGCGATCTCATCCAACTCATCCTCCATTTTGGCCGTAAATTTAACATCCACGATATTGGCAAAATGCTTCACCAAAAAATCGTTGACCAGCATTCCGACCTCCTGGGGAACAAATTTCTTTTCCTCTTTTTGTACGTATCCTCTTGTTTGGATCGTACTCATGATTGAAGCATAGGTTGAAGGCCGACCTACCCCATTTTTCTCCAGTTCTTTAACCAAGGTTGCCTCACTGTATCGGGCCGGTGGCTTGGTAAAATGTTGTTCAACAAATAGCTCTTTCAAATCCAACTTCTCTTTTTCCACCAGTTCCGGCAAAACTACATCTTCCCCATTCTTGAGAGAATAATCCCACACCTTCAAAAACCCATCAAACAACATTTTGATACCGTTGGCCCGGAAGATAAATTTATCATCTTTATGTTCACCTTCAATATCCAAACTGGTCGTATCATACCTGGCCGGCATCATTTGGCAGGCCATGGTCCTCTTCCAAATCAATTCATACAACCTGCCCATATCTTTATCCAAAAACGATTTAGCAATATCCGGCGTCTTGGAAGCATATGTTACCCTAACCGCTTCATGAGCTTCCTGGACATTCTTGCCAGCCTTTTTATAAAAAACCGGTTTCTCGGGCAAATATTTATCATCAAAATTCTCACCAATATATTTCCGAATCATGCTCAATGCCTCAGGTGAAATATTTCGCGAATCAGTACGCATATAAGTTATCAAACCCATCTGTTTACCATCGATGTTTTGACCCTCGTACAATTTCTGCGCCAGCAGCATGGTTTTTTTGGCAGTAAATCCCAACTTTCGATAAGCGTCTTGTTGCAAAGTACTGGTAATATAGGGCGCATGGGGCTGACGAGATTTTTCCTTTGACTTGATACCAACTACTTCATACTTCGCCCCCTCCATCTTTTTCTCCAGATCTTTGGTGTACTTTTGGTTATCTGATTTGAACTCTTCGTCATTGACTTTGATCAATTTGGCCCTGAATTTAACCTCACTTTTTTCTTGGGAATAATCTCCTTCAATTGACCAATACTCCTCCGGCTTAAATTTCTCAATTTCCCGCTCTCTCTCCACAATCAACCGCAGCGCCACCGACTGTACCCTACCGGCGGACAAACCCTTGAAAATTTTCTTCCACAACAAAGGGCTCAACTTGTAACCAACCAATCTATCCAACACTCTCCGCGCTTGCTGAGCGTCCACCAAATGAAAATCGATTGATCGTGAATTACCCATCGCTTCATTTACTGCCGACTTGGTTATGGATGAAAACACCACTCGCTTTATCTCCTGATCCTTTTTGGGCTTCACCGCCTCCACAATATGCCAGGCGATCGCTTCACCCTCACGGTCCAAATCCGTCGCCAGATAAACTTTATCAGCTTTTTTGAACATATCTTTCAACATTTTGACCGTTTTTCTGGCTTTGGCGGGAACAATATATTGCGGCTGGAAATCATGTTCCAAATCAACCCCCAACTTACTCTTTGGCAAATCCCGCACGTGCCCGAAAGAGGCCACGACTCTATAGTCTTTTCCCAATATCCTCTCAATAGTCTTCGCCTTGGCCGGCGATTCTACTATCATTAAATTTTTCATCTTTACTCTGTTTATTTAAATATTTATCAAACCAACTTACTAAAATATAACATAGCGTTTTAAACTCTATCAAACGTTATTTTACTTTTCTCCACACTCCCCCCGCTTCCTCCACCACCACTCCCTCTATCGCCATCAAATTCAGAGCCACTACTATTTCGGCCGATGTCGCCTTTAGTTCTTCCACCATTTCGTCAGTATAATATTCTCTTTCTTTCAACTTGGCAAATATTTTTTGCTGCAATTGATTTCCCGGCTTCCAATCACTATCATCAATTTTCGATTTAGTCGCTTTCAATCCAAGTCCGAGTTCTTCTACAATATCATCTATACTCGTTACCATTCTGGCCCCTTTTTTGATCAAATCATTACAGCCAACCGAATTGTCCTGATTGATGTTTCCCGGAATCGCCATTACACTCCGATTTTGTTCCAACGCGAAATTGGCTGTTATCAAAGCACCACTCTTTTCCGGCGCTTCCACCACCAATACTCCACGACTCAAACCACTAACTATCCGATTACGTGCCGGAAAATTAAACTTCATTGGCCTGATACCGACTGCATATTCACTAACCAACAATCCTCCCTCAGCAATTATTTTTTCGCCCAATCGCTGATTTATCGTTGGTTGAATCATATCAAGCCCACCCGCCAATACCCCAACCGTCAATCCACCGTTTTCCACACAAAGCTGATGCGACATCGCGTCAACCCCCATCGCCAAACCGCTGACAATCACTATCCCCGAATCAACAATTTTTCCCACCAACTCGTACAAAACTCTTTCCCCATACAAAGATATTATTCTCGTCCCCACTACCGCCACCGTCATCTTGTCCAATATTGACATATCCCCCACACCATACAAAACCGTCGGCGGACTGTAAATCTCTTTCAACATTTCCGGATATTTATCATCCCAGACCGAACAAATATCAATATTATACTCCGACAATTTCTCTAATTCTTCTTCCAGCGACACTTTATTGCGATGAATTATCCACTTTTCCCAGAGTTTTTTACTTATCCCCATTTTCATAGCCACATGATAATCAAAATCATCCCACCCCCGTGCCAAACTTCCATAATATTCCCGCACAGATTTGACTTTCTGATAGCCAATACCCTCGCACAACGAAAACAAAAATGCAAATTTTGTCTCCTCTTCCATCACGTCTTGATAATATTATTTCAAATTTACGTACCGTGTGAATTATTTATTGCATGATTGCATAAATTATTTTAACCGGTTTGATTTTTT
>JAHJAL010000145.1 GCA_018814055.1 Patescibacteria group bacterium | reverse complement strand
TTTCATTTTCAATTTCGGAAATATATTTTCATGATAAATATTTTCTTTCTTACCTCCTTTACCAATAATCAAATCTATCATCTGCTTGATCATCTCCTCATTTCCACACAAAAAAAAATCACTATTCCCATAATCCAAATCAACCTCTTCAATAACTTCTCCCACCCGCCCGCAATACTTACAATCTTTATCCGGCCGGGAAATACACGGAAAATATTCAAAATTTTTGTAATTATCCTGTAATTTTGAAAACAATTCATCATATGGCACCTGGTCCGCATACCGACAACCAAAAAACAACTTTGTAGTTAAATCATCCTTCTGAATATATTTAAGCAATATCGATTTCAATGGTGCCAACCCGCAACCTATCGCCACCAAAACTTTATTTGTTTGTTTGCCTTTTCTCCAACCAAAAACTCCATGCGGGCCGGTAAAATCAACCACATCTCCACTCTGCAAATCGCAAAGATAATTTGACATCAACCCTCCCTCAATCCTCTTGACCGTCAATTCCATCATAGGCAAATCATCACTTACTGATGATACTGAATATGCCCTCCTCACCAATTCTTCGTCGATCATTTTTTCTACCATTACAAACTGCCCTTCCTCAAAATTCCAATCAGGACTACCAATCACCTCAAAAACCAACTGATTCATATCAGTGGCCAACCTATTATTCTCCACTAATTTTGCTCTATTCTTATTCATTATTCTCAATTCCTAATTCATAATTCTTAATTGCCTTTATTAATGCCTGATCCCCCAACACACTACAATGTATCTTCTTCTTTGGTAACCCCCCCAACACTTGCACAATATCTTTGGCTTTGATTCTCTTTGCTTCATCCGTACTCATCCCCCCATCTTTCAATACCATCTCCGACAAGATCGAGGTACTCGCAATCGCAGACGCACAGCCAAAAGTCTTCCACCCAATCTTGGTTATTTTGCCATTTGATTTTTGACCCTCTACCTTTATCCATATCCTCATCACATCCCCGCAGGCCGGACTACCAACTTCTCCCACACCATTGTATTCCCACTCCGGCCCCTCACCGGCCACAAAATTCCTCGGATTCATAAAATGATCCTTCACTATATCACTGTATACCCAACTCACCTTTTTATTATTCACATCACCCATTCTTAATTCTTAATTATTAATTATATTGCCGACATCATCCTCACTTTCTCAACCACACCCGGCAAAACATCAGATAGTCTATCCACCCCTTCCTCATTTGTCCACCTTCCCAGCGAAATACGCAAACTACCATGAGCCAATCCCTTTTTCATACCCAACGCCAACAAGACATGTGACGGCTCCAAATCACTTGCGCTACAAGCCGAACCAGTTGAGACACAAAAACCCGCTTCATCCAGATACAACACCAACGACTCTCCTTCACAACCAGCAAAAGACAAATTCACATTGTTTGGCAATCTTTTTTTCCCATCACCATTCAAATACGAATCAGGTATTTCTTTTTTTACCCTGGAAATAATCTTATCCCGCAAAAGAGCTAATCTCGAAGACTCATTTGTAGAAATCCTGCGGGCTATCTTGATTGCCTCTACCATTCCCACAATCAAAGGCAAATTCTCTGTCCCCGATCTCATGGCTCTTTCCTGTCCACCGCCATACAAAAACGGTGATATTTTTACTCCTTCTTTGATGTACAAGCATCCCACCCCCTTAGGTCCATATACTTTACTAGCATTGAATGTCATCAAATCCACCCCCAACTTACCCACATCTGTCTCCAGATAATTCAAGGCCTGACAAGCATCCGTATGAAAATACGTATCCGGATTTTTTTTCTTGATTAATTTACTTATTTTATTCAAATCTTGGACCACCCCAATCTCATTGTTGGCATAAACAACACTAACCAGGATTGTATTGTCACCAACCAGCTGCTCCAATTTATCCAAATCAACCAAACCAACCTTATTGACTGGACAAACTTCTACAGTATAACCCCTTTTTTGCAAAATATTGGCCGGATACAAAACTGACTTATGTTCGATTGAAGAAATAATTATTTGACCTTTCTTTCCTGATACATTCACCAACCCGAACAACGCCCAATTATTTGATTCCGTTCCTCCAGACGTAAAGTAAATCTCATTCGTCTTTGCCCCAATCAAATCAGCCATCTCAACTCTTTTCTCATCCAAAATATCCTTCGCTTCCCTGCCCTTATAATGCAAACTTGAAGGATTCCCACATACCTTATACCAATATGGCTCCATCGCCGCTACCACCCGCTGATCCACCGGTGTCGTCGACGCATAATCAAAATACAAAATATTTTTACTATTATCATTCATTATCTTCACCAATTTTTTCGCTACACTCCTTACACCTCCCCATCACTAAAAACATTACTTCTTCTCCACAAAAATTCATCTTACTTTCCATCCGATTTTTAGCAAAACACATCCCACAATCCACCACATCAAACAATTGCTCACATTTTTTGCAAAACAAATGGCCATGACATTCATACTTCTTGACCTCATACCACCTTGGTAATCCCGACACACATACCTCATGCAAAACACCTTTGTGTGTCATGGCCTCCAAATTACGATAGATAGTTGCCAAACTAATGTTTTTTACCCTCTTTCTGACTAGCCTGCAAACCTCATCCGCTTGCAGATGAGTATCTTCTATTTCCAAAACATCGAATATTGCCTTTTTTTGTTTGGTTTGTCTGGTTTTTGTGGACATAAAAAAATACTACTGATAACTGTTATCAATAGTATCACCAACTAGAGTTATAATCAATTACTCATTCCGTCTTTGCAAAAATTCTGTTACAGGTTCAGTAATTGCGACACGCGGTCCTGATCAAACCCCACCACAATCTCTCCATCAATGTCTATCACCGGCACACCCATCTGACCGGACTTTTCTATTGCCTCGTTCCTGGCCTCTTCATCATCGGTCACATCCTTTTCCTCAAATTCAACATCCTTCTCCCGGAAAAATTCCTTCGCCAATTTACAAAAACCGCAGGTAGCCGTCGTATAAATTCTTACCTTTGCCATAAAATCCTCCAATTATAATATTAATAGGAATTATTTTTTTATCACATTATTCACTATTTTCTTATCTTTAAAACCCACCACATTCTCCACCGTCGTATCCAAAATCCTCGTCCTGCCTTCCTTGGTATTAAACGCATTATGAAATGTAATCAATACATTGGGATTATCCATCAATATATGGTTCAACAGAGCATACCGCAATTTTTCTGGGTCCTGTTCTTCATCTGCCAAATGTAATTCATTGGCCAGAAATTCCTCGTCCTCCAATACATCCAAGCCAGCCCCTCCCAACTTACCGCTATCCAGCGCCTCCATCATGGCTTTTGTCTCCACAATCCCTCCTCTGGCTGTATTTATCAATATTACTCCATCCTTCATCTTGTCAAACGCCCCCTGATTAATCATATGCTTGGTTGGTGGAATCAAAGGCACGTGTAAACTAATCACATCCGATTCTTTATATAATTTATCCAACTCCACGTATTCAAATCCAATTTCTGCCGCCAGCTCTTCATTTGGCTTCACGTCGTAACACAACACTTTCATCCCAAACCCAACACCAATCCTGACAGCATGAATACCAATATGTCCCCCACCAATAATTCCCAAAGTCTTACCCATCAAATCAAAACCCATCAACCCCTCAAGTGTATATTCGCTCTTTAACACCCGATCATATGCTTCATACATCTTTCTACCCAACGCCAACAGCAAAGCAAAAGCATACTCCGCTACCGTATTCTCGCCATAAAACGGCACATTGCATACCTCAATCCCTCTTTTTTGACACTCTTCCACATCTACATGATCATATCCGGTCGAACGAGTCACCACCAATTTCAAACCCGGCATTTTACTCAATAATTCCCTATTTACCTGCGTGTGAATAAAAGTACTCAACACCTCTATATCCGACAACTCCCCATTGTATTCCCCGGCAACTTTCTGTGTAAAAAAACACTCATCATCTTTGCATAATTTTTCCTTTAGATACTGTCCCTCCCAATCCAAATCATTGCAAACATGTGGCACCTCACAAAATAAAATTTTCATACTTCCCTCCGTTATTATTTTTATAAATCTCAACTCGGGCGACCACAAAGGAATCGTCCCTACGATATGATCTTTCCAATTCGTAATTTACATCACACTCTTTTGATAACAATTTTCACAATAAACAATCTCCGGTCTTTCCGGCGCGTACGTCGTCTCAAATTCCACAGAACACCTATTACCATCATGATCATGACCGCTCTCCTCGCACATACACTGCCTGTGCCACAACTTCATCGGATTTAATCTAGTTAAACGCTCCAGATGTCTTTGATCTGGATGTTTCCTTGGAATCTGAATATTCCTCTCAATATACTGCGCTAATTCCTGCGGCAAAATTTTGTAAGGTTTGCCCAATACCTCACATTTCAAAATCCCCGTCTTACATTCTTCAATCTCTTTTTGGGCATTTGGACTAATCTTCGGATCATACTCGCTGATATCTTTTGGTTCATAAAACGGCCCATCATATTTGATCCCGAAATCATTATCCTGCCATTTATATCCATACTTAATTGCTTCATCTCTAATAAGAGGATAATATTCCTGTGCAATTGTTTCATTATAACCATAGAATGAATATTTTATCGGAAAAAACTGCCCCCATTCCCCCGTTTTCTGCATATGTTCTATTATCTTTGGTAATAATTCTTCATATTCTTCTCTGGTATATTGCTTATTCAAGATGCAATACTGCTTTTTGACCAAGCCGGCACAACCAAACAAATCATTATTATTGAACACTACTGCACAATACATACAATTCGACGATTCAACATTATGTGTTACCACGAACGATCCTGGTATTTTTATCGATGAAGCACACTCATAACACCTTTCTCCCCATCCGACAGCATAAAAATCATAACTATCCTTTAAAAACCCACCAATAGAACCAAATTTACTGTCTTCAGTATCCTCAAAGAAAAAAGCACTTTTTACATTTTTGCACCCCCGGAGAGCATCTCCGGTAGAATTCTCGCAATTACGCAATCTGGCAAACCTTCTGGGATATTTCAAAAAATGTTCCTGGCTTTCTTTTTTTGCCCTCTCAATCCCCTCATAAGAATCTAAATATTTCTTAATCTCTTTTTGATATTCTTCTTTTGTATACTCCCTATTAAAAAAATAATACCGTTTTCTCTCCAAATTTGTACAACCAAAACAATCCGAACATCCAGTACAATCAAAACAGAAATAGCAATCACGACAATTTTGAAGGAAAGTGGAGTAAAAACAGTTATAACTATCCATCACATACACACACTCATACAAGTTTTCATTCTTCCACACCCAATAATTGTCTATATTTTTCCTGCCCTCCAACGAAAAAGTACAGTAATAACAATTCTCATTGAAATGCCCTCCGAAACATAGATAACAATTATTATCATCCGTCTCTTGATTTACATATTCACTGTTTTCATTATTCGATCCAAACAAACTTATCAGTTTTGTCTCTTTTAAAAGCTCGTCAAATTGTTCAAAAAATGGTCGTTCAAAATCAAAGCTCCGACCCACATCAACCGCATCCCACTTATCACTCCAAAAACATTTCTGGCAACAAACCTTTACATCTTTATCCGGAGAATAAACCGACACCATCTCCTCCGAACATAAATAACATTTTCTTTTGTATAACTTATTCTCATTTCGCCAGGCCATCCTTTTCTGCTCTCTGCACTCGGGACAAATTTCCGGTACCGGAATCGGAAACTTCTTCCCGCCAAACTCCGGCCCAACTTTGACATAAAACTCAAGATCTTCATCTTCGATCACAAAATCAGTACTGCATTGTTTACATGTTTTGTTTTGCATAACTTATTGATTCCTCCTCAATACAAAAGTAACCAAATAAATCCCCACCATTGTCATCACAATCACCGCCCCGCTCGATAAATCAAACACATAAGACAAAATCATCCCGGTCACACTCCCAACTAACCCTATTATACCCGAATAAACCACTACTTCCCGAAAATTCCTGGCAATATTTTTGGCACTCGCGGCCGGTATCACAATCATCGCTCCCACCAAAATAATTCCCGCCACTTGCAAACTGGCAATCACCACCATGGATAATAAAACCATCAACCAATAATCCATCTGATTGATCTTTATACCACTTACCAAAGCCGACTCCCGATCAAAAGCCATAAATACCAAGTCCTTATAATACGTATACAACCACCCCAGAGATAAAATCCCTATAACCAATATAATTATTAAATCAATCCAACTCACCGCCAGTACACTACCAAACAAAAAACTCATCAAATCAGGCGTGTATCCACTCTTTAGTTGCAACAACAATATTCCCAACGCCATCGCAAACGGCATAAACAAACCCAAGGCCGTATCTGTTTCAATTTTCCCCTTACTTTTTATGTAAACCACCCCCACCGCTACCAAAACGCCAAACACCAATGCCGTCCAAAACGGCGCCACGCCAATCAATATCCCAATCGCAATTCCCGTCAACGCACTATGGGCCAACGCATCCACAAAAAATGCCATCTTGTTGAAAACCACAAACACCCCCATCAAAGCACAGATCAACCCCACCAGCACTGCCGCCAGCATCGCCCGCTGCAAAAATGGATATTGTAAGAATGTTTCAAACATCAAAGTATGAAATATCAATGCACATGTAAATCCACTCCCTTGCCGAAAGTTAGCTCAAACTCCCTTATTCCCAAACTTCCCGGCCCGCCGAAACAAGTCATCTTTTTGTTCAAGCACAAAACCTTGCTGGCGATTTTACTGACCAAGCCATAATCATGAGAAACCATCACCGTTGTCAATTTAAATTCCCGATGCCACTTGGCCAACATTTCATAAAAACTCTTTTCACCAACTACATCCACCCCGGCCAACGGTTCATCCAAAAATAAAAGCTTTGGTCTATTCACCAAAGCCCTGGCAATCAAAACTTTCCTAATCTGCCCACCGGACAAAGAACCAAAAAAACTATCAATTTTGTCCTCCACTCCAACCATCTTCACCATATTTCCCACATGAGTACATCCCGCTACACTCCGGGTCTGACCACATCCCAAACCAATCACCTCTCTAACTGTCAACGGAAAAGTTCGATCAAAATCAATATATTGTGGAACATATCCGATTCTCGAACGAGCCTGTTTAATATCTTTCCCAAATACCCTCACCTCACCCTCGTATGCCAAAATACCCAAAATAGATTTTAGTAAAACACTCTTCCCGGCCCCATTCGGACCGAGGATCATCAAGAAATCACCCGGTTCAATCTCAAAACTTACATTTTCCAACACACTTATGTCCCCAAAACGGACCGCCAGATTTTTTACTGCCAATATTGATTTCACTCTAAGAATCTCGCTAACTCGAGTAAATTAAATTTTACCATACTCAGATATGTCATCCTTCCCTGTATTCCACCTAGTGGATCAAGCGTACCCACCTCTATTTGTAAATAATTTTTTATGGCTTCCACCAGTTTATCTGATAATTGAGGTTCTTTGAAAACAGCTTTGATATTCAAGTCTCTAATTTTATTCACCACCTCCTCCAACTCCCGCGGAGTTGGTTCTGTTCCGGCTACTGGCTCTATCACCCCCACAATATTCAAACCATAATCCGTCGCAAAATATCCAAAAGCATCATGAAAAACCACTATATCCTTTGATTCGAATTTACTCACCCTGTCCTCAATCTCCACATTAATATTCTCCAACTCCAGTTTAAATTCTTCATAATTTTTTTCATAATCACCTTTGTGAGCCGAATCAATGCTGACCAAAACCTCTTTCACATCATCAATCAACTGCAATACTCGTTTCGGACTAGTCCAATAATGTGGATCCGTGCTGCCTCCTTCCGGTTGTATTAATTCCACAGATTGACTCAAATCCACCACTTTGTCTCCCGAGATACCCGCGCCTTCAGCCATTTCACCAACCCAATCATCCATACCGGCTCCCACCACAAATACTGCCTTTGATTCACTCAATTTCTGAATATCACCCGGCGTAGGACTATAATTATGTGGTGACACTCCCGGTTCTAGCAATACCTGCGAATCAATCCATTTCCCCCCGATATTGGATACAATATCACCAATCGGATATATCGATGATATTACCTTCACCCGATTATCTTCCTCCCCCTGTTGCCCCCAGCACCCCGCAAATCCCACCAAAAATATTAGCAAAAAAACGAATATCTTCTTCATAGACTTAATTTTTTATCAATTAATATATTTGAGAATATTTGCTACCGTTCGATAATGTTTGATCAAGTTATTTACTCTTTTGGATAAACCTTTTTCCCATTATCATCATAAACCTCAATTGCCAGTACCGGACAGATTTCGGCCACTTCAATAAGTTTTTCTAAACTCACCTTGTCAATATCCCCAATAAACTTTGATTTCATATCATCATCAATCTCAAACAAATCCGGCTCTACCGCCACACAACTTCCGCATCCAATACACTGATCTTTAATAATTTTTACTTTCATAATTGCTGCAAAATTATTGAATACATTCATCCTTACTCATAATACAAATACAAACCGTCAAGTATCAATTTTTAATTGATCCACCTTATCTGTCTTCTCCCAGGTAAACTCCTCTTCCATCCTGCCAAAATGACCATAAGCTGCTGTCTTCCTATATATCGGCCGCTTTAGATTCAATTGACTTATAATATCTGCCGGTTTCAATGGAAAATTAGACCGAATTAGCTCGGAAATTTTCTCTTCCTCCACCTTCCCGGTACCAAACGTATCCACCAACAGAGATACCGGATCCGCCACCCCGATTGAATAAGCCACCTGAATTTCACACTTCTCAGCCAAACCGGCTGCCACGATATTTTTGGCTATATAACGTCCGGCATAACTGGCGCTGCGATCAACTTTACTCGGGTCTTTGCCACTGAAACAACCGCCGCCATGACTACCATGCCCACCATATGTATCTACAATTATCTTTCGCCCGGTCAATCCCGTATCCGCCGGCGGCCCGCCCAATACAAATCGTCCGGTTGCATTGATAAAATACTTGGTATTTGCATCCACATAATCACCACATATTGGCATAATCACTTTTTCTTTCAAATCTTTCCGCAAATCTTCCAGATCAATTTTTTCATCATGATGTGCCGCCAACACCACCGCATCCACCCTCACCGGCTTACCATCCAAGTACTCTACCGTTACCTGACTTTTACCATCAGGCCGTAAATATAACACCTCACCTGCTTTACGTATCATAGACAACTTCTTGGTCAACTTATGCGCCAATACAATCGGCAGAGGCATTAACTCCTCTGTCTCGTTACTGGCATAACCAAACATCAAACCCTGATCGCCCGCTCCCTGTTCTTTGAACTCCCCCGCGCCCTCCGTCACCCCCTGACTAATATCCGGACTCTGCTCATGAATCGCGCTCATCACTCCTACATCTTCATAACAAAAACCATACTCTGACTTATCATAACCAATGTCCTTTAACACATCCCTCACAATCTTTTGCGTATCAATATACCCTTTGGTAGTTACCTCTCCAGCCACCACCACCAAACCAGTAGTGGTCATCGTCTCTACTGCCACCCGACTTTCACTATCCTGGCTTAAGCACTCATCCAAAAATGCATCCGATATCTGGTCGCATACCTTGTCTGGATGTCCCTCTGTCACACTCTCACTTGTAAAAAAATATTTTCTCATTTTAAATATCTCTTAATAAATATTACACCAATATTATATTCTGTTTTTCAATGTTTCTAAACGTTTTTCAATGTTTCTACATGTTTACATTTCCCTCAAATACCCCCAACTGTGCAATTTATCACTATCCTCATACCACCTGTCTCCGATATCCTTTCGGTAAAACATATTGGGAATCAATATATTTTCAATCCGATTGTATACTTGATGCTGTGCCTGTTTCATAGAAATCCCCGAACCAGTCACCACCAATGCCAATCCGGAAGTACCGGCCAACACCCATTCCCCTCTGACATTTTTGACATCCTCTATATGAATACCATCCAAATGATCTTTTTTCTTAAAAACCACTGTCGCCCCTTTGGAATAATAATCAAAAATGCTTTTTTCACCATATGGATATGGAGGTAATAATATTCGAACACCAATATGAAAACCTTTTTTAGTCTTGATAGTAAAATCCTTTCCGCTGGCCAAATCATACAAAAATTCCCCGAAAGGCATAGCAACGGAGTCTTTCTGCATCGTTATAATCGGATAGCCAAATCGGGGTGTAAATTCCAGCGGGTAAATCCCCTTGCCATTGACTATACAATTCAGATCAATATATCCAATGAATTTCTCCTTGGCCAATTTCTTTTCCATTTTTTTCAACGTTTCGTTAAACAATTTGTTGGGACCACTCCAAAACATACTCGTTCCCATTTCTCCCGTTGATGGCCCGATATTTCCCGGAAATAGTTTCTTATGCTCAAAATTGATATTGATTGGATATATAAAATTTTTACCATTGAAAAAAGCACCCACGGCAATTTCCACACCGTTGACTTTTCTTTGTATTTGAAATTCTTTTATCGCCTGACTCCACACTTTCTTGTATGCTTCCAACACCCTCACTACATCACTGCCATCCTTTTCCATACCCACAAACAACAATCTTTTGATATTTTGCGCATCACCACTGGGCTTGATTACATACTCATGAGGATTTTCTTTGACAAAACCAATAGCTTCGTCAAAATCAAAAAAATACTTGTGGGGCAAAATCGGCACACCGGCCTTTTTTAACTCCTCCTGTCCAAACGACCGATTTTCCTCCAGTTTATCAGTATATGGTGTCCCGCCTATTACCGGAATTCCCCGTTTCTTGGTCTCAATAATTTCCTTTCCCGAGCCAATCGAATCGTCAAAAATCACAATATCCGCCCAATCCAAATCCCTTTTCCAATCATCTGTTTTGGGCACAAAACCATCCGCCACCTCTTTGTCACTTTCACTTCCGATAAAATACCTGACCTCGTTGCCTTCTTTGAAAACATTCCAAGCTATATCTCTAATCAAAGCACTGCCTAACGACACAAACAAAAAATTTTTCTTTTCCATTTGGGGGTAATTTTTCTCCAGTTACAATACTAAACTTGATTAAATACTACTTGCAAACTTCCCAAATATCAACAATATTAAAATAATTTCTGCATCAATTTTTATTTTTCATTCCAATCCACCATTGTCCCATTCCGGCCAGCATCATTATAATTGAATCCTTGCGGATAGCGTTTTTTCAACTTATCAATATTTTCCTGGCACACATCTTCCATATTCCATCCAAAAAAATTACATATCATGGCAATATACCACATCGTATCCCCCAGATTTTCCTTGATCCCTAAAATCTGGTCATTGTCATGGCCATAAGTTTTTTTGATACAGCTTGCCGTATCCGCCGCCTCTCCGGCAATTCCCAAACCCCACATCAAGATCTCCTCCTTACGACTCCCATAATCTTGTGTAGTTCGTTTGCATAAATTTTGATAGTCTTTTAAATTCATAACAAATATGATTATTAATTATTCATTTTTCATTGCTCATTATTTCCACATACTATATTGTTCTTTGTACCACGGTGGCGCAGTTACCACCACCAATCTTAACTTATCGCCCCTCACCCAATATTTTTTTCCTTTAGCCAAATATACCATATCACCCTTCTTGACGACACACTCCTCATCCTCAAACATCACCCTCCCTTTCCCACTTTCTATATAATACACTTCCTCAATCTTTTTATTTACCACCCATCCCTCTTTAGGATACCGACCATTTATCAAAGCCGAAGCCACCCCAACTTTTTGACTAGGTAAATTATATTCCCAGACAATACACGCTTTTGAGTTGACCTTCATCACTGCATTTTGTTTGCTTATTAGCATTGGTTTGAACCTAATTATTCACATAAACTATGTAACCCATAATAATCAAAGCAACTACTTGCGAAGCAAACCCAAAAAAATTAAAACTATGCACCTGAATATTGGCATGCCACTTATTATAGCTCTCCAAAACTTTCACCTTAAAAACATATCCAATCAAAGCCAAGATATCCGGTAATTCACTTACCAGCATTGCTACCACCATCTGCCAACTAATCTTCCACCCCGCCAGCCACAAAATAATCAGCACCGCCAATGCCACATCAACCACCGCCGAAGCGGCATATTTCCACACCGGCCACTTCTTAGGATCCGGATTCCAGTGTGGTACAATATCCAACACAAAATGCAGTATCAAGCTTCCAAAGACTATTATTAACCAATTATCCGTCGATGACGCTATCGCCGCCCCCGACATTAGATGAACTGATGAAACCATTTAATAAATTACGAATGACGAATTACAAATAAAAAGTATAAATTAAATATATACCAGTAATTCGCAATTCCTCCAAGTTAATATATAATAAAAACATTCAAATACTATTATACCCCAAAATGAATACCCTAACCCTCATTCCATGTTACAATCACGGCAAACACTTACCCAGGGTAGTTGAGGATGTCAAAAAATTAAATCAAAATATACTGATAGTTGATGACGGCAGCAACGATGGTAGTTCTGAAATAATCCACCAAATCAAAGATATCAACATTATCACCCACAAAGTTAATCGGGGAAAGGGCGCCGCGCTGAAAACCGGCTTTGACTATGCCCTAAGAAACAATTTTGATTCGGTCATCACTCTCGACGCCGATGGCCAACACAAAGCATACCATATCCAGGAATTTGTAAAAAACGCTCAAAAATACGATATGATCATTGGCACGCGGATGGAAAATATCAAAAACATGCCCAAGCGTCGCATCTTCTCTAATTCATTTTCATCATACCTCATCTCGCTCAAATCAGGACAAACCATTCACGATAGCCAATCCGGATATAGATTATACAAAAGAAATTTGATCGAAAGTATAGACCTAAACAACAACTGCTACCAACTGGAAACCGAAATCATCCTCAAGGCAGCCAAGCTGAACGGTACGGAAAAAGTC
>JAHJAL010000144.1 GCA_018814055.1 Patescibacteria group bacterium | reverse complement strand
GGGCCCGGCCGGGGGTCGGGGGCGGGCAGTATTGTTTTGTATGCCTTGAAAATTACTGATATATGTCCGATAGAGTACAATCTCTTGTTCGAAAGGTTTATGAATCCGGATCGAATATCATTGCCGGATATTGATTTGGATTTTGCCGATGATAAACGGGGTGAAGTTTTAAAGTATGTATGTGAGAAGTATGGCGATGATCGAGTTGCGCAAATTATCACCTTTGGAACGATGAAGGCCAGGGTGGCAGTTAGAGATGTAGGCAGGGTAATGGGATTTGGTTATGCTGACGTGGACAAAATAGCCAAAATGATTGATCCAAAGGGTAGTTTGAAGGATTCGTTGGAAAAAGTGCAGGAGCTTCGGGCGGTGTATGATTCTGACCGGGGCGTGAAAAGGTTGATTGATATGTCAATGAAGTTGGAGGGGGTGGCACGTCATTTTGGTATGCATGCTTGCGGAGTGGTGATTTCACCGGGTCCAATGACTGATTATGTGCCGTTGCAAGAAGCTAGCCGGGGGGATACCAAATATTTGAGCCAGTATTCACTTCATCCGGTAGAGGAAGTGGGATTGGTGAAGATGGATTTCTTGGGTTTGGCCAATTTGACTATTATGAAGAACGCGATTCGGATTATCAAAAAGGTGTATGGCGAGGATATTGATCTGGACAAAATCCCGCTGGATGATGAAAAAACTTATAATATGCTTTCAAAAGGATTGTCGTCAGGGGTGTTTCAGCTGGAAAGTTCGGGGATGAAAAAGTATTTACGTAAACTCCGACCGCAAAAATTGGAGGATGTGATTGCCATGGCAGCTTTGTACCGTCCGGGGCCATTAAACTCCGGAATGGTTGATGAATTTATTGATCGGAAAAATGGGGCGAGAGAAGTGAAATATTTACATCCAAGTATGGAAAGTGCTCTGAAAGAGACATATGGGGTTATAGTTTACCAGGAACAAGTGATGCAATTGACCAAAGATATGGCTGGATTTACTGGCGGGCAGGCGGATACTATGCGTAAAGCAGTGGGCAAAAAGATTGCAGAATTAATGGCCAAAGTGGGTAAGGATTTTATGGATGGTTGTGTCAAAAATGGTATTAGTAAAGATTTGGCACAGCAGGTGATGGATGATATGGCAAAGTTTGCCGAGTATGGGTTTAATCGTTCGCATGCGGCATGTTATGGATTGATTTCATACCGGACGGCTTGGTTGAAAGCGAATTATTCCGCGGCGTATATGGCGGCACTTTTGACCAGCGAGCAGAATGATACGGATAAACTGGCGGTGGCAATGGAAGAGTGTGATCGGATGGGCATCAAAGTTTTGTCGCCGGATATCAATGAATCTTATGTGGAGTTTGGTGTAGTCAAAGATACAAAAGACATTCGATACGCGTTGGCCGGTATCAAAAATGTGGGAGCAGGAATTTCCGAGTGTATTGTTGAGGAAAGGAAAAATGGTGGGGAATATCAGAGTTTGGCTGATTTTGTAGTAAGAGTGGTGGAATTTGGTTTGAATAGAAAGACTCTTGAAAGTTTGATAAAATCTGGTACTTTGGATAGGTTTGCTAATCGGGCTTCGATGTTGAACGCGATTGAAATGATTTTGTTTTTTGCCAGGGAAGCGGGCAAAATTCGAGCTTTGGGTCAAACGGATATATTTGGAGCTATGAACAAGGATATGGGTGTAAAAAGTGAAGCAGTGGTTTTGAAAATACCCCGGATAGAAGAGGTGAGTAAGAAGGAGTTTTTGGGTTGGGAAAAGGAGTTACTGGGGATGTATTTGTCAGATCATCCTTTGGGTGATTACAAAAATTTTCTAAAGAAGAATACTAGGAGTATCAAACAGTTGACTTTGGATATGGAGGAGGTCAGTGTGAAAATTGGTGGGATTGTTACCAAGCTGCAGAAAATAGTAACCAAAAAGGGAGACGCGATGGCTTTTGCTACCATAGAGGATTTGGGGGGACTGGTGGAGGTGATTGTTTTTCCAAAACTGTTTGTAAAAGAAGTGGATATGTGGGAGGAAGGAAATGTGTTGATGGTTGAGGGCAAAATTAGCACGAAAGATGAACAGGTAAAGATTTTGGCCAATAAAAGTAAAAGGATTGAATTATCAGAAGCTTTGGCGGTGAAAGATGAGGGTGTCGATCCCAAGGATCAGATCGAACAGAGTGAATTTGTTTTGCGTTTGCCTAATTATTGCGACAAAGGTATGTTGCTTGGATTGAAGGAAATTATTGCCAGAAATAATGGAGACACAAAGGTGGTTTTTTTGATCAATGCCTTGGGTAGGGAGATCAAGGTCGCATCCGGTTGTAAGGTAAAATTGACTCCGGAGTTAAAGAATGAGACATATTTGTATTTGAATAACAGGTCTGGTTAGCTTTTTTATACTTGATTTTTGGAGTTTATGATATTAGTATTAGTATTGTTAATTAATTAGTCTTTATAGTATGGATCTGGTGAAAGAAGTTGAAAAATCGATGTTGAAGAAGAAAGTTGTCAAACTAAGACCGGGGTATATTGTGGCAGTGTATCAACGTGTCAAGGAAGGAAAAAAGGAGAGAATTCAGGTTTTTAAGGGAGTGGTAATCAAAGTAAAGGGTGGTTATGGTCTGAAGGGTAGTTTTACTGTGAGGAGAGTGGCTTTGGGGATTGGAGTTGAGAAGACTTTTTTGTTTAATTCACCACTCATAGAAAAAGTAGTGGTGATGAAAAAAGCAAAAGTTAGACGTTCTAAATTGTTTTATTTGCGGGGCAGGTTTGGCAAATCGGCTAAATTGAACTTGCTGGGCGATGATGGTAAAGATGTACAATCGTTGATTCGGGAGGTGGTGGGAGATGATGATAAGGAAAAAGATGAAAAGGGAAAGCAGAAAGAGCCAAAGACAAAAAAGGAAGATGATGGAAAGAAAGAGGAAGAAGGGGATGAAAAGGCAGTAAGAGCAGTAAAAGATGAGAAGAAGGTAGAGAAAGTGGATCAAGAAAAGAAAAATAGGAAGGATCAAGAGAAAAAATCATGAGCTTGATATTGTTTGTTTGTGGAACGCACTAATGTTTTGTTGGTGTGTTTTTTTGTTTGTTATATATGAAAAAAGTACCGGGTTGGAAAATTGAAAAAGATTTATGGAGTCAAGGCTATAAGTATGTGGCGGGAATTGATGAAGTGGGATATGGTGCTTGGGCGGGGCCGGTGATGGCGGCGGCGGTCGTTTTTGATCCTGAGCGAATCGTTTATGGGATGAGGGACAGCAAGAAAATAAATTCAAAGAGTAGATTGGGTTTGAGTGGTAAGGTGAAAAAAAGAAGTGTTGCGTGGAGTATTGGCGGAGGTAGTGTGGAAGAAATATATGACAATGGTTTAAAAGTTGCCAGGGAATTGGCTTTTTCCAGAGCGATTGAATCTTTGGGTGTCAAGCCTGACTATCTGATAGTGGATGGGCTGGGTTACCAATGGCAGGATGTGCCATCTATGAAAATAGTAGGCGGAGACGGTATATCGGCGACGATTGCGGCGGCGTCGATTGTGGCCAAAGTTGAGAGAGACAAATT
>JAHJAL010000143.1 GCA_018814055.1 Patescibacteria group bacterium | reverse complement strand
TAACGTCGACTTTCCTACATTCGTTCTACCCACTATCGCCACTACCGGTAATTTTTTATCTTTCTTGTTCATATAGACCTTCAAAGAATACTTTCCTTTACAAATAAAGTATTTAATTTTTCTGAATATTTCTTATCATCCCACCTGGTATCACCAACCAATAAAATACCTGAATTGCCAAGCAAACTCAAGACAAATTTTACCCTAATTACCATCCTTTGTACAAAATACTCCTCAAAATGATCATCCTCGTAATACATTGATCGACTACTTGTCAATAATTCACCCGGTACATCAAAGGGCAACCTTTGCAAATAAATACAGTCATAGCCCTGGCTGACTACCGATAATTCTGCCACATTTCTCATTGTTACCGCTATTATTCCCTTCTCTATCAATGCACCACGATTACCTCTCAATCTGTTGGATGTTAAACAACATACATTTTGATCATCATGATTTCTCTGAACATCATATAATATTTTATTATCCGCCAAGATTAACATGCTTTTTTTGTATTCTTTCAACCGGTTAATCACTTTTGAGATGGAATATGCATACAACTTTTCAACTCCCAAAGCGTCACCAAGTCCTCTCTTCATTATCACACCCGTTTTACCAAATAAACAATCCGCATAATACTTTTTGCCAGATTGAATTACTCTTGCGGCCAACTTGCATTGATCGCTTCTGTCTCCAATATTTTCAATTAAATCAATAAAATTTTTCAAAAAAACTCTTATAGTAACTTTTCTATTTCTTAAATTCAGATTCAACTTTACTACTTTATTACTCTTTTCTTCAATCGCCCTTGTCAGATTTACCAACTTCTTCAAATTATTATCACAAACGCCACATTCTCCTTTATCATTGGCTGCTAATTCAGTAATAACCCCCCCCAATCTCATACGAATATCCTCCACCGCAAAATTAGCCAACACGGCCGGAGTCATACCCAAGTCAATTTCCCGTCCCCGGCTTACACCTTGAGACTTGATCAACAAACCAATCATTTGCCCAACAATATCCAGTCGCTTAACAATATTCTTATATATATTTTTATCCTGAAAACATCTTGCGCATTCTACCAAGATCTCTCGGCCTTTGGTAAATCCATATTCTTCCACGGTGATGTTACTTATTCCATCCTCCAGTAATACATCATCCACCCAAAAATTAATCTTCCTTATTTTCCAGTCAACCTCCTCTTTCCAAGCTCCAAAACTCATAACAGCTCTACAATTATCATTTCTTATACTATCCAGCTTTTTTTGAAAAAAACAATCTTGTTTGCATCTAACCGTTTTCCCGCACTGCAACCTATCCAACACCTGTCTTTCATTTCTGGACAAATTTAAATCCTCCAAGTAACCATCCCAAAAACCTCGATCAATTACCAAGTAAATCCTCACTATCACCCCTATATCACTTTTTGGTATCCTACCTCGGCCTATAAATTCTTTGAATCTCTGCCGACATAGATACTTATCTCTTTGGTCTACATATATACATCTACCCATTTTCTTCCGTAAAAAATTGAACACAACTTTCGAAACAATCAAAACATTATCCTGACAGCCTCCCTGATGCAAAACTGACTTCAAATCACTTTCCAGTATCGTCAATCCACCTTCATACTCTTCATTTGCATAATTATATTCCTGGCCAATATCTCGACATCGCGTCCTGGGAAAGTATCTTCCCCTTTTTACCCGAATATTTTCTTTGCGCCGTTCCCTAAACTCATCAATGAATATATATTTGTACTCCCAATCAGTTTTTTCAACCAATTGACATATTCTACCCAACAACTTATCCGAAACTTTTTTTATCGCCTTCTTTATATATAAATACACCTGAGTAACTGCTAAAGCATCATTTTCCGCCCGATGCCCCTTCAATTCATATCCAATGGCACAACAAACATTTCCCAGAGAATATGAACCCAAATCCCAAACAAACAATGTGGCCAAATACCATGAATCCAAAATCCTCCTTTTTCCAAAGTCCAAACCAGAGGCTTGTAAAAAACTTTTGTCAAATTCTACATTGTGTCCTATCACCATATCAACATCAGTCATAAATCGATATATATCCTCGAGCACCACTTCCCACTTCTGACCTTTTTTTAGGTCATCATCAGAAATACCCGTTAATTGAGAAATATTGCTTGGCAACTGGCTGCCTATATCTATCAAAGAAATATATTTATCTATCATCTCTTCATTGCGATATTTAATCAAAGCCACTTCAATGATCTTGTCTTTGATCGGATCCAATCCGGTTGTTTCAACATCCAACGATACCCAAATATTGTCCATATATTTTATCCATCAAAAAGCTGCTCTATTTTTGCAAGAGAGGACCTTCTTTAGCTATATAAAACAATGCTAATCCCGACTCAATTTCCGCATTTTTGTCTCCTGCTGCCAAAACTCCAACACGTCACCCTCTTCCACTTTAAAATCTCCCGTCAAGCCCATCCCACACTCATTCTTTTCCTGTACTTTTGCTACGTTCTCATTACCCTTTTTTACTCCCTCAACTACTCCTTCACCAACTTTCTCGTTTTCTCGATAAACTACTGCTTTCGCCCCCTTCTCTACATACCCGGAAATCACACCTACTCCGACTATTCGATACTTCCTTCCACGCGTAAAAATCCTCAGTAACCTGCCTTTGCCAATTTTGACATCCATAACTTCCGGCTGCAGCAACCCTTCCAATGCAGCTGTCACATCATCCAATAGACGATAAACGACATCATACGTCGAAATATTTACCCCCAATTTTTTGGCAATTTTCAACGCATTGGGCTCAATCTTTGAACGAAACGCCAATATTAGTGCGTGTGACGATGCCGCCATCATCACATCCGACTCATTGACTGACCCCGGCGCTTCATGCAAAATATTGACCTTTACCTCTTCATTTTTGATATTGTCCAAAGAACTCTTGATTGCTTCCAACGAACCCTGAACGTCAGCCTTCAAAATAACCGGCAACTCCCTAATCTTCCCCTCCCGCACCGCCTGAGACAACTCAGCCATCCCAATTGATTTGGGCTTAAATCCTTTTGAAGATATTTTTTTCTTTCTCGAAGCTACCAAAGTTTTGGCTTCTTTTGAATTAGCTACCTTCAACAAAGTATCCCCAAATTCCGGAACTTCGCTCAAACCCGCCAACCTAACCGGATCAGCCGGATAAGCTTTGGTAAGTCGTTCACCCCGATGATCTACCATCGCCCTTACCACCCCATCTGTTATGCCTATCACGATACTGTCTCTTACTCGCAAACAACCCTGCGTAATCATAACCGTTGCCACCGGCCCCACCCGCTTACTTAAATGCGCTTCAATCACCACGCCTTGTGCCGGCCCATCTTTGTATGCCTTCAAATCTTCCATATCCGCCAGCAATAAAATCATCTCCAACAATTCATCAATTCCGGCACCGGTCTTCGCCGAAGTCTCTACGATTATCGTATTTCCCCCCCACTCCTCTGACATCAAATTATAATCTGCCAGCTCCTTTTTGACTTTATCGACATTTGCCTCCGGCCGATCGATTTTATTCAAAGCTACAATAATTGGCACACTGGCAGCCCTGGCATGGTTAATGGCCTCAATCGTTTGGGGCTTCACGCCATCATCAGCCGCCACTACCAACACAGCTATATCAGTCAATTTTGCTCCGTGTGCCCTCATAGCCGAAAAAGCCTTGTGGCCGGGAGTATCCAAAAAAGTAATGTATTTCTTCCCCCTCTTTACTTTGTATGCTCCGATATGCTGGGTTATTCCTCCCGACTCTGAAAGTGCAATATCCGACTTTCTAATTTTATCCAATATTGATGTTTTACCATGATCAACATGTCCCATCACCGTCACAATCGGGGCCCTCTTCACCAAATCTTTCTGCGCGTATTCCTCTTTATCAATCAAGCACTCCTCACTATCTCCTTCCTGCTCACACAATACCACCTCATACCCCAAATCCTCACCAATAATGGCCGCCGTATCAAAATCAATATGTTCATTAATATTGGCCAATACCCCATTCTTCATCAATTCCTTTATCACCTCCGATACACCAATATCCATGTTGGATGCAAGCTCTCCCACCGTTATCATTTTGGGAATCTCAATCTTCGGTAAATCTACCGGCTCTTTTTCATCCTCTTTCTTGACCGTTTTATCTTCTTCATCACTTACAAGCTCAACTTTTGCTTCAATTACTTCCTTTGGGGTCTCATTTTGTTTACTGTCTTTATCTGATAATCTCCTTTCAATCTCCACGGCCAGCTCATCCTTGAATACATTCGCCTTCTTAGAAACACCCAAATGAAGCTCCTGCACCTTTTGTCGCAGTAGTTTTACCTCCATACCCAACTTCTTGGCCAAATCGGAAATTTTGATACCCATACTTTTTACCTAATATTATTTTTCTTCCACTGGTTCATGCTCTCCCCGCTGTCTCTCAACTTCTTTATCCAAATCTGCCAACAAAGTTGTCGATGCCACTTTGTCATCCGTCTTAAACCTCATCATTATCACCCCTTGAGTTGCCCTTCCCATATTTCTAACGCTCTTGATTGGCAATCGTATAACTTGACCCTTGATAGAAATCATCACCAAATCCAACTCCACATCTTCCTTATAGATAATTTTGGCCTCCACAATATCCCCATTCTTCCGAGTAATCTTAGCCGTCTTGATACCTATTCCCCCCCGATTTTGCACTTTATAATTACTCAAATATGTCCGTTTTCCGTACCCCTTGGCAGTTATCACCAACACACTTCCCTCACGCGACTGGAATACAACGTCCATCGTCACCACCTCATCATTTGCCCTCAATTTAATACCCCTCACCCCCGCCGCATTTCTCCCCATACTTCTCACATCACCTTCCTGAAAACGAATCGCTTGTCCTTTCTTGGTTACCATCATCACCTGATCCATTCCATAAGTAACTTTCACCCAATTCAATTCATCTTTTTCCGCAAAACGTATGGCGATTAGTCCACTTTTTCTAACCTTTTTGAAATATCTTAATTCGGTCTTTTTTATCTTTCCGGATTTTGTAGCCATCAATAAATATTTTCCCCGACGATAATCGGCGATCGTTATCACACCGGAAACCCGTTCTTCGGGAGCCAACCCCAATATATTAACTATCGCTGTACCCTTTGCCTGACGTGACGCTATTGGAATTTCATACACCTTTGATTGAAAAACTCGTCCAGTAGTGGTAAAAAACAATATATCATCATGATTATAAGTAACTACAAAATGTTCAACCACATCTTCCTCCTTCATGGTCGCCCCGACCACTCCCCTTCCACCACGTTTCTGTGTCTTGTAAGTAGTACTTGTCAATCTTTTGATATAGCCCCCCTTGGTCACCGAAATTATAACCTGTTCATTGGGTATCAGCGCTTCACTTTCTAATTTACCAACCTGATTCTTATAGATTTTTGTCCTCCTGGCATCACCAAACATTTCTTTTAATTCTGTCAACTCTTGCTTTATTATATCCATTACTTTTTCATCCGAACCCAATATCTCCTTTAATTTTTTGATCAAATCCGTTACTTCTTTTAATTCATCTTCAATTTTTTTCCTCTCCAATCCCGCCAAAGTCTGCAATCTCATGTCCAAAATAGCCGTTGCCTGTTTATCACTAAATTTAAATTTTTTGATAAGATTCTTGTGAGCATCTTCTTTGGTCTTTGATGCCCGAATAGTAGCAATAACTTGATCTATCTTGTCCAAAGCTTTTTTTAATCCTTCAAGTATATGTGCTCGTTCCTGTGCTCTCGTCAGTTCAAACTTCGTTCTCCTAACCACCACTTGCTTACGATGCTCGATAAAATGCCCCAGTGCCATAGGCAAAGTCATTACTCTCGGTTGAATTCCGTCCACCAAGGCCAACAAGTTGACAGAAAACGACTTCTGCATCGGAGTAAGTTTATACAGCTGATTTAATATCTTGTTGGCATATGCTTCTTTTTTGAGATCAATCACAATTCTAACCCCATCCTTATCCGATTCATCCCGCAAATCAGACACCCCATTTATCTTCTTTGACTTAACCAAATTGGCAATTTTTTCCACCAAAGAGGCCTTATTCTCCATGTATGGCATCTCACTAACCACTATTTTTTTCTTTCCCTTCTTTGTCTCAACAATCTCAGCAATGGCCCTCACCATCACTCTTCCTCTACCGGTCGAATAAATATTCTTGATATCTTCATAACCATATATAGCACCACCCGTTGGAAAATCAGGACCTTTCAAAAACTCCATCAATTCCTCCACCGTCGCTTCGGAATTATCTATCAGATAAATTATTGCGTCCACCAATTCATTCATATTGTGCGGGGGAATACTGGTCGCCATTCCAACCGCTATACCACTTGAACCATTCAAGAGCAGATTGGGTAACCTAGACGGTAATACTGTCGGCTCCTGCTTACTACCATCATAGTTATCTCGAAAATCAACCGTATCTTTATCTATATCAATCAGTAAGAAATCAGAAACCCTCTCCATCTTGGCCTCGGTATAACGATAAGCCGCCGGACTATCTCCATCCATCGAACCAAAGTTTCCCTGTCCCCAAACCAACGGATATCGCAATGACCACCACTGAGCCATCCTAACCAAACTATCATACACCGCCACATCACCATGCGGATGGTAATTACCCAACACATCACCAACAATAGTTGCGCATTTCCTGAATTTGGCGTTATATTTCAATCCCAATTTATTCATCGAGAACAATATTCTACGATGTACCGGCTTCAGGCCATCTCTCACATCAGGCAACGCTCTTCGGACAATCACGCTCATCGCATAATCCAAATAGGACTTTTCCATCTCATCCACCACATCCACGTCTTTGATATAACCAATTTTCGATTTTAAATCCAATTTTTCCTGATCCTGTTTTTTCTTTTCATTCGCCATAACATTTTTTATTATTCACCAAAAAATTACAAAAAAGTTAAATTAATAAAACTTTTCAACGACTAAATATCCAAATTAGTCACCTGCTTGGCATGTGTCTGGATAAAATGCTTTCGAGGCGGTACTTCATCACCCATTAGTAACCGAAAGGTTCTATCTGCCTCTTGAGCATCTTCAATATTGACTCTTTTCATTATTCGATTCTCCGGATCCATGGTTGTTTCCCATAATTGATCCGGATTCATCTCACCCAAACCTTTGTACCTTTGAACTCCAATACCTTTCAATTCAACTCCTTCCAATCTCTTCTTGCCGGTTAATTCTTGCAGCAATTCATCCTTTTCAGCATCAGTATGAACATAATATTTTTCTTTTCCTTTGCTGATCTTGTAAAGAGGAGGCTGCGCAATATAAATATAACCACCTTCAATCAAGGGTTTCATATGCCGAAACAACATGGTCAATATCAAAGTAGTAATATGAGAACCATCAACATCAGCATCAGACATAATTATTATTCGGTGATATTTAAGCCGTGTTATATCAAAACTATCCCCAATTCCACAACCCAAAGCGATTATCAAATCTTTCAGTTTTTCATTGGCAATCACTCTGTCTAGACGGTGCTTCTCACTGTTGATCGGCTTTCCGGACAGAGGAATAATCGCCTGGAATCGCCTATCTCTCCCCTGCTTGGCAGAACCACCCGCCGAATCACCCTCAACTACATATATCTCGCACTCTTCCGGCCGACGACTTGAACAATCCGCCAATTTACCCGGCAATGCCATACTATCCAAAGCCCCTTTTCGAATCACTGTATCCCTAGCGGCTCTAGCAGCCATCCTCGCCCTAGCGGCCAAACTTACCTTACCCACTATCTCTTTAGCATCACGTGGATTCTCTTCCAGATACATAGTTAAAGCATCTCCCACCACTGACTCCACCACCGTTCTAACTTCGGGATTGCCCAACTTGGCTTTGGTTTGGCCCTCAAATTGTGGGTCCTTTATTTTGGTACTTATCACTACTGTCAGCCCCTCTCTTACATCATCACTGGTTAATTTGTCTTTCTTATCCTTTACCAAATTGTTCTTTTTGGCATATACATTTATCACCCTGGTCAAAGCTGAACGAAAACCGGTCACATGAGTTCCACCATCGGTGGTATGAATATTGTTGGCAAAAGACAACAAATTCTCCGAAAAATCATCCGAATACTGCAATGCTACTTCCACCACCATATCATCATGTTCTTTTTCTACATAAAAGACATTGTCATTTACACTATTTTTACCTCGATTCAAATAACTGACATACGACTTTATGCCACCCTCAAAATAAAATCCATACTGCTTCGGTATTATAGTTGACTTTGCCTCCTCATCTTTCTTCTTTCTTCTGGGACGATGATCAGTTATCACGATGTTAACTTTCTTGTTCAGATACGCATACTGGCGGCAGCGGGTTATTATCATTTTAATATCAAACCTAGTACTTTCAAATATCTTATCGTCGGGTTTAAATATGATCTTGGTACCGGTTTCACTTTTCAGTATCCCTTCTTCAACCACTTTGATTTTTGACTGTGGTTTTCCCCGCTTGTACTCCTGCGCATGCAATTTCCCTCCACTCTTTACTTCGGCCCGGAGCGACTCACTCAACGCATTGACCACACTTACGCCCACGCCGTGCAAACCACCGGACACCTTATAACCACCTCCACCAAACTTCCCACCCGCATGCAACATCGTCAAAACTGTTTCCAAGGCCGACTTCTTGGTCTGTTTGTGCTTCTCCACCGGTATCCCACGACCATTATCATCAACCGATAAACTTCCATCGGCATGTAGCTCTATCACAATTCGATCGCAAAACCCGGCCATGGATTCATCAATCGCATTGTCCACCACTTCCCATACCAAATGATGCAAACCTGATTTGCCGGTACCGCCGATATACATCCCCGGACGTTTTCTGACCGGCGCCAAACCCTCCAACACCTGGATCTGTTCAGCACCATATTTAACTTTATTTTCACTCATTGTAATATTAATTAATTCACAAAGAGAGTTGCCTCATTTATAGGATATACAACTCGCTTTTCATAGATAATGCTTCACATCAATACAAACCCTGCATTATTGAGCAGTACCTATATTTTACACCAAAAAGCCCCAAAAAACCAACACTACCTGCCAGGGGTTACATGACAATCTCAATAGTCTCATCTTTTGCTAAATTGGACTTGTACGCATACCAATCATCCTCTATCACAAAATCTACATTACTATCCGATATCACATTTTTCTTGTCCATTTTGAACATATAGTCCAAATCAAGCCGGCCGGACTGCTTTTGAACATATAAATTGTACTTATCACCTACCTTGAAAGGCAGTTTATAGGTGTATTTTACCGTCGAAGCATCATATGGATAGGTCACAATCCAATTAGCAAAAACAGTCTTGCCATTTTCCTCATAAACTTTAGTATTGCCCAGTCCCGCCTCTCCAAAACTCTCATCATACTCTAGAACCCCGTCTTTACCTATCACAATCCCCTCCGGATCTGCAAAACCATCGACACTCAATAACTCACTCCCCAGAGGTACATATACCCGCAGATAATCATAGTTGGTGTAGTTTGGCCAGGTCAATCCCTCAATATTCCGACGCGTTATTTCAATATCCTCCACCACCTCCCCATTCTTGGTAATATTCACCTCATGTCTAACTGCCTCCTTCATAAACAAATCACTCTTCCGCCCACCAATATTTGCATGAATCATTGATAGATAATCAACTCCTTTATCAACATCCTTCATTTCACCCGCCCAGCCTATTTTTTCAATCATATCTTGCACTTGTTGCTCATACGAAAAAAACATTACATGCTTCTCATTCAATAAATCAAGTATAATCTGCCAAAATTGTTTCTTCTGTTCCTCGGATAGACTCTGCATTCTGTCAATCAGAATCGGCAACAAATCTGACAGTATTTTTTTGGGACTGCTTTCATCCCCACTCTTGTCCAGCTCAATTTTTTTCTGTACCGCTTCCGTAAAGTTCTCACTATCCAAAACTACACCATACTCTTCCATCTCCACCGGACCGGTCAACTCCAAAAACCGAACCACAACTTCCGGCGTGAATCCTATTACCCCATCAACGGTATAGCCCCCCTCCTTCTCATACATCCTCACTGCTTGGTCGGCCGATATGGCGAAATCCGGACTCCAATTGCTATCCCGCATTCCCCAATACTTTGTCATCATAATAATTGGATATGGAGGAGTTATTTTCTCAAGCATCTGCCCATCAGGATTATATATATCATCAAAATATATTTCCTGCATTTTCCCCTCATCAAATTCAGCAATCCCATAACTACCAATAAATCCACC
>JAHJAL010000142.1 GCA_018814055.1 Patescibacteria group bacterium | reverse complement strand
TCTTGACATTCAATTTCTACGGCACTAGTGATGGGCGGCAAGTGGAGATAACCCAACCAAATATTTTTAACATTACTTCACCGCCGGCGCCGGAGTATATTTATACTTCCGGTTTGGCGTCTGGGCAGAAGGTTCAAGTTGATAGCGCGCATTATGGTGCTGATTCTATCTTTTATCGATATATTACATATGCCAATGGGGAAACCAAGGAGGAGGAGGTATTTAGTCGCTATCAAGCATGGCCGGCGAAATTCAAGGTAGGGGAGGGGGAAGTGGATGAGGGAGGTGAGGATGATGGGAAAGTTGATGAAGTTATAATTGATGATGAGGATGCTGGTTTGCCCGATGTGGATGGTGAGGAGGATGTGAGTCAAGTGGTGGGATGATATAATAATTGATACAAAGCTGAATTCTTAATTATTATTTAATGTGGAAAAATATGATGAAGGAAATTGACACCAGTATTTTCAAAGCTTATGACATTCGTGGCATTGCGGGTGAAAATTTAAGTGAAGAGATTATGGAGGGGATAGGTAAGGCCTATGGGACTTTTGTGAAGAGGAATGGGGGAAAGATAATTGTCACGGGCAGGGACATAAGGCATAGTTCGTTGTCTTTTCATCAGGCGTTAAACAAAGGACTATTGTCGACCGGTTGCGATGTATGGGATATGGGCCTTACGACGACTCCGTCGATGTATTTTTCTTGTCATAAATATCCGGTTGATGCGGGGGTGGTGGTAACGGCTAGTCACAATCCTTCGAGCCACAATGGTTTGAAGATGTATTTCGAAAAGATGTCTTTGCCCACAAAGGATATTATGAGGGTTCGTGACATATTATTGTCGGGTGAGTTTGAAGAAGGAGAGGGGATATATAAAAATCACCCAGTGGTTACCCAAGATCATATTCAAGCAATTGTTGATAAAATTAATTTGGATAGGCCGTTAAAATTAGTAGCTGATTTGTCAGGTGCGATGGGGATAGTTATAGTTCCTGAATTAATAAAGAAAATCGGATGTGAAGTAGAAATTATAAATGGTGAGGTAGATCCTGATTATAAAGCTCATCAACCGGACCCGATAGTTTTAGAAAATTATCCACCTTTGATCAACAAAATCAAAGAAGTAAAAGCTGATATGGGTTTTATGTATGATGGTGATGCCGATCGGATCGGGTTTGTAGATAACCAGGGGCAAATTTGGTTGGGTGATAAGATTCAGATGTTGTTGGCGAGGGATATTTTACCAAAAAATCCTGGCAGTAAAGTGATTGTTGAGTTGAAAAATTCCGAAGCAGTGGTGGAAGAGGTATTAAGACTTGGCGGTGAGCCTATATTTTGGAAAACCGGGCATACTTTGATTGAGGAGAAGTTACATGAAGAAAATGCTATATTGGCGGCGGAAATGAGTTGTCACTATTATATTGCTGATCAGTGGTACAAATTTGATGATGCTATGTATGCTATGGCGAGAGTGATTCAAATTGTAGCAAATTCAGGGCAGAGTTTTGCCGAGTTGATGGGGGAATTGCCTAATTATCCGGCAACTCCTGAATACAGGGTAACTGTGCCGGAGGAGAAAAAATTGGAGATAGTCGAGGAGGTAGTTAATTATGCCAAAGAGAAGTGCGATCGTTATTTAGATATAGACGGTATCAGGGGATATATCCACAATGGTTGGTTTTTGGTTCGATCGTCAAATACTCAGCCGATGATTTCAGTGAGGGCGGAAGCAAAAACCTCTGATGATTTGGAAAAGGTTAAGGATTTTATAAAAAGCAAGTTGGATGGGATAGATGGTGTTAATTTAGATTGGAGCAAACAGCACAGTTAGGGTATAATTGAATTGTTTAATATTAATTTTATATTTTGGAGGGAAAATGAACGAGTTTGACTTCAATGACTTCAACGACTTCAATGATTTTGGTGGATCAGGTTTTGACTCCGGTGATCTTGGCTCAATGGATTATAGCAGCAATTATGGTCTTGGTAGTGGCTTGCCGGAGTTGTTTGCGGGTTTTGGGCTGCTGGGTCTGGTGGTTGGTATTATTGTTGGTCTGGTGGTATTGGTATTGACAATATATTTATTGTCACGGTATTTTAGGAAGATGGGCTATAGTCCGTGGTTATCCTTGTTGCTGCTGCTAAATATTGTTCCGATTCTTGGCCCTTTGGTTATGCTGGTGTTGTATATTTACTTTGCTGTGGTTGAGTGGCCTGTAGAAAAGGAGTTAAAAAAATTCAAAGGTGGGGGTGAGAGTAAAATGGAAGAGAAAAAGAGCGAGTAGTAGGTACTTTTTTATCAAAGCTTTTTGCATAAGGTTTCCTGAAATATAGGAGACCTTATTTTTTGGTTTCCAAGTAGAGAATATTTTGATAGTATGTTCATGTGTATTAAAAAGTGTGGGGTATAGTTTTTTTATAGATTATAATTTTAGTATGAAGATACCAAAGCATTTGGCGATTATCATGGATGGTAATCGGCGATGGGCCAGGCGTGAAGGCAAAAAGAATGTGGTTGAAGGGCATAGATCGGGAGCGGATACTCTGGAGTATATAGTTGAAAAAGCGGTTGAACTGGGTATTGAGTATCTAACCGTTTATACATTTTCAACCGAGAATTTTTCCCGTTCGCCAGAGGAACTGCGGGGTTTGTTTGAAATGTGTGTGGAATTTGCCGGGAAGAAATGGAAAAAGCTCAGAGAAAATAATGTCCGGGTCAAAATGTATGGTAATTTATCCTTGTTTCCCAAAAGAGTAAGTGAAGCCATGGAGCAGTTTGCTGGAAAGTCTTTGCGGGAAGGTCATAAGATGACTTTGGGATTGTGTTTTGGTTACGGCGGTCGCCAGGAGATAGTGGCGGCGTGTAAGGAGATACTTAAGCAGAATGTAGATCCAGAAGAAGTAACTGAGGATTTATTTGAGAAAAATTTATATACAGCCGGAGTTCCTGATGTGGATTTGATAATCAGAACTGGTGGAGCCAGAAGGATTAGTAATTTTTTATTATGGAAACTAGCATATGCTGAGATAGTTTTTGTGGATAAATTTTGGCCGGAATTTTCCGAGGCGGATTTATTGGGGGCAATTGAGGAATACAGTTCTAGAGAACGAAGATTTGGTAAGTAGATGGAACAAATTAAATATCGAAGCTAATGTTTCCTTCGACATCAGTTCGAAGGATTTTTATGTGGTATTGATTGAGTAAGTCGATGGTTTCCGTATGGGGATGACCGTATTTATTGTTTTCTCCACAGGAAATCACGGCTATGTCGGGAGTGGTTGTTTGTAATAGGAGTTTTGATGTAGAGTATTTTGAGCCATGGTGGCCAATTTTGATGATATCTATGTCAAGTAAATCGCCGTATTTGTCAATAAGTTTTTGCTCTATATCGCTTGATAAATCGGCCAAAAACAGAATGCTGGCGTGGGGACTGGTCAACTTGAGAGCGATTGATTGATCGTTGATGTCTAGTGAATCATTGGCATTGTAATTATTGAACGGATAGAGGATATCAAGGTAATACTGATTGTCGATAATGATTCTTTGGCCGGCTTGTCCGGGAGAGAAGCTGATATTTTGGTTGGTTATCTCTTTCTTGAAACTATCAAAGGTCGAGTTGTCGTAAGGTATTTTATTGAAGATGGTTTTTTCTATTCTGTAATAATCATTGGTATACAGGATTCCGTTGAGATGATCTTCGTGAGGATGTGTAAGAATTGATAGTTCGATGGTTTTATCATAAAAAGGTATACTATCAGAGAGGTGGGAAAGTATAGTATTGTCAGGCCCACCATCGATTAGGATTTGTGTATTGTGTCTGGTTTGGATCAGGAAGCTGTCTCCTTGGCCGATATCGAAGAAAGTGATCGTATTTTTCGGTGTTTGGCGATGGAGATAATAATGCGACCAGCAGACAATATTGAGAAAAACCAGTACAAGTAGTGGTTTAATTAGTTTGTTTTCGGACATGTTTATGATATAGCCAGGCGATGATGACTAGAACTAAATATATTATATGCAGATATTGGTGGGTGATTTCGATGGGGATGGTGTGGTGGGGGAGTTGGGAGAATATATTGGCGATTTGGATAATATATTTTAATAAGAGTGTGCCGGGTAGAGACAGTATCTGGATAATTTGTTCGGGAATAATAGATTGTAGAAGCATGATCACAAAACCAAGTAACATGGTCAAGGGTATCAGAGGTAATACTAGAAGATTGGTAATAGGGGTGTAAATTGCCAACTGATTGAAATTGGTCATAATGTAAGGTGTGGTGGTAATTTGAGCGGCCGTGGTTTCGCTAATAGTGCTTTTGATAAAATCCGGTATTGGGAAAATTTTGAAAATTTGGTTGATTGGTTCTTGGAAGTAGCTAAGTCCAAGTGTGGCTAGAAAAGATAGATGGAAGCCGGCGTCATACCAGAGTACCAGGGGGTTGATTAGGATCATAATCACGGCTGCCAGTAAAATTGCCAGGGTGGGGTGGTTTTTTCTGCCCAAAAACGGCGCGGATACAAGGATGGAAGTCATGATTAGGGCACGAACGATTGAGGCCTCTGCGCCGGTCAGGATGGTAAAAGTGATAATTGAAACCAGAGTGAGAATGAGGGTATAAATTCGTTTTATTTTGCCTCGTAGAAATTTGATAAACAAAGTGGCGAAGATGGTGAGATTGAAACCGGAAACGACGATGATATGAGTCAGGCCGACTGTCCGGAATTTTTCATAAATACTCGGCGGCATGGTGTTTTTGTCTCCGACCAATAATCCGGTGAGTAGACCGGAAATATCGGGTGAGTATAATTTCTGGCACTGCTTGATAATTGAGTTTCGAAGCTGGAAGATGTAGTAGTGAAAATTTGGTTGGGGGTTGGATATTAATGTGATTTGTGGGTAATAGCTTAGTAGATATATGTCATCTTTGGCGAGGTACCCGGTGTAGGAGAATTCATCAGTAAAGTTTGATGGCGTCTGCATTTGCCCGGACATTTTGATGGTTTGTCCAAATTCGTATTTGGGGAAAGGGTTTGTAATAATTTGGAGTTGGCCGCGGTGGTTTTGGGGAGGAGAAATTTTTATGTACTGTTGGTTGTTTTTGAGAAGGGGGATGGTTGTTATCTGGCCGGTGATAGTCTGTTGCGGCTGAATAATGCTTTGTATGTTATTGGTTGAATAGTTGTTTATAAATGTATTGATGCGGTGTGATCCGATGATGATTCCTAATATGAAAATGTAGAAATAGATTAGCTTGTTTTGGGATAGGTAGCTGATGATTATTAGAACTATGGATATATGGGTGATGGAGGTTGGTATGGAAAAAAAATTTGGACCGGTTAGTACACCACTGATGATAGAAAGACATAGTATTAGGGTTATTTTTGATTTTTGGATCATAAAAAAACTAGAGTGTTTTGAATTTTCACTTTAGTTTAGTATTTTGGGAATTATTTTATTGTTAATTATTTATTAAGTTGGGATTAACGAATGTAAAAATATTATTGCAAGTTACAAGTCTTTCTTTCGCATCTTACAAATCGCTCGGGGCAGGACAACGCACTATGTAGCAAAAGGGAGCTACGTGTAAGATATGAAAGAAAGACTTGTAACTTGCAATAATATTTTTCCAGCGTGTCAACATCCGCCGATACATGGGTTCCAGCAGGGTTCGGCTTGACCATAGGTATTCCAGTTTGGATTGCCGGCTGATTTTTGAACCATTTTTTGGAAACTGCAGTCGGTTTCTTCTTTGCCGTGCATCATACTTTCGTAAAAGTGCAGATCAAAATGGCCGGGAAAATCATTGTCGGTGATACCGCCATCAACATCATGGGCACAACCGTCCATGCTGGCGGATATTCGGCGGGTTAGGGGATCGGATTCGATGGAAATTGTGACGGCATCGGGTTGCCAGAGGATCCAGTCGTCACCGGGGCACCAAGAGACAAAATTTTTATGGAAATTGTAAATTTCTCGAATTAATTGGGTGTCGGCTGTGGTTAGGGGCACCACGTCAGCGTGCCAGCGATCCATGCCAAGAGTTTTGACTTTCATGGTTTTTTGAGTGGCTAAGTCGGTGATAGTAATGATATCGCCGGAGCCAAGAAATTGATCGATAGTATTGTTATGAATTATTTCTCCGTATTTTGGGTCGCCGTGGCGAACAGTAATTTGGTAGGTGATGTCATAATCCATAAACCAGGTGATATTTTCGGCAACTGACTGGAAGCTTTCGGAATATATTCCGGGGATAGCATTGGTTGGAGCGGTTAATTGTAGGGTGTAAGAGCCGTTTTGAGATGGTGTGATAGAGTTTTCATTTATTGTGGCAGTTCGGTTACTGGATAACCAATTGGAATTGTAGAAGTTGCTGTTGCGGTCCCAGTCACGGGCAGTGGCTAGTCGTACAGGGGAGGGGCCGTTATTATACCAGTTGGCGGTACCGATATTTTTTATCTGAAGATTGAGGGTTTTTGTTTCTCCTTGAGTTAGTGTAAAGGCGGGTGTGTCCTGATTGATTAATTCACTTTGATATATTCCATCAGTGATGTAGTTGTCAGTTGGGTCATGGGGAAGTTGTTCTTCGGCCTTGGGAGATGTGACGGTAATTTCCCAAAATATTCCATAGTCTTCCAACCAGCCAGCGTTTTCAACGACTGGGCGAAAATATTCATTGTATATGCCCGGTTGATTGGGGGCAGTGATTTCAAACATAAATACCGCTCTTTCGCCGGGAGGAATTACAGTGTCATCCGTTAACCAGGCGGGGCGATTTGGTGATAACCAGTCAGTGGGGGTATAAAATATGCTTTCTCTGTCTGTATCTCGGTCGGTGCCTAAATGAATTGGGATATTCTGATCCCAGGTGATGGTGCCGGTGTTTTCGACTAGAACCCAAAGCCGGGTGGTTTCCCCGGGGAATAATTTGGCGTAGCTTGATTGAGAAATCCATTGGAAGGAGTATTCAGCGGAAGCTAGGGTTTGGGTCGGGTATAATAAAATAAAGAGGAGAGGTAAAATAATGAAGAATTTTGTTTTCATGAATATTGATTTAATTATTCTTTCTATTATATTTTATCATTGTTATGGCATGTTCAAAAAAAATTATTTAAAATAATTAGCACTTGACATGTGAATGTGCTAAATTTATTATAGAGAGTAGGGTGAATTGTATTTGTTCATAAAGTATTATGGAATCACTAAATAGTCGTCAACAATCTATCTTGCGGATGATTGTTTCTGATTATGTCAAGAGTGTTCGTCCAATCGGGTCGGCATGGTTGGTCAAGCGGCATAAGATGGGTTGTTGCAGCGCGACTGTCAGAAATGATATGACCTTGTTGGAGGATATTGGTTTGATTTGTCAGCCGCATTCTTCTTCCGGTCGGATTCCGACGGTGAGAGGGTACCGTTATTTTATTGATAATCTGATGTCAGTCAAAAATTTACCTCCCAGGTTTCGTCGGCGGATATCAGTTTTGTTGGACTCAATGGATTCTGCGAAATATTCTCACGCTGTTAAAGTATTGGCATGTGAAGTAGCCGGATTTACCGGGAATTTGACGGTGGTAAGTATGCCGGAAGGCAGGATACAAATGACAGGTATTGAGCATTTTCTGCGTCATCCAGAATTCAAGAAAGAAGAACAAATAAATAGAGTGGGGATATTGTTGGATCGGATGGATCAAGTGTTGTTTGATTTACGAAATGATTTGCCGGAGGGGGGGTACAGGGTGTATCTGGACCAGGATATGGATTTTGATTTTACCGGTGAGATGGCGATAGTGTTGAAGAAATTCCGCGATCCTTTTGGAGAGAAACATGTTTTTGGGACGGTTGGGCCGGTGCGGATGGATTACGCGATGTTGCCTGAAGTGATGGATTATGCGGTTAAATGTTTGGAGGAATTTTAAAGAGAAGAGCAAATTAGACATTATTAATTAAGAATTAAGAATGAAAAAAAGGCAAAAAGATCAGTCGAAAAAAGACGTAGAAAGTAAAAAAAGTATTAAAAGCGATGGTGGAGATTTGAAGGGCAAAATAAAGGAATTGGAAGATAAATACCGGCAAATGGAGGAGAATTGGAAGAGATCACAAGCGGATTTTTCAAATTTCAAAAAAAGAGCGGAGGGTGAAAAGGAGTTGATTTTGAATATTGCCAAAGCGGAAGTTGTGTTGTCGTTTTTGCCGGTTTATGATGGTTGTATGCGGGCGATGGAAGTTGTTGATGATAAAAACAAGGATGGAGTTAAAAAGATAATTAAAGCATTCGAGAGTATATTGGAGAAATACAGTATTTGCAAAATTGACATAGATGACAATGAGGGGTTTGATCCAAAAAAAGCAGAGGCGGTTGGGTATGTGGCGGGCGAGAAGGACCAAGAGGGTCAGGTGGCCAGTATTGTTGAAATGGGATTTACGATGGGTGATCAGGTAATAAGACCGGCGAAAGTGATTGTTTACAAAATTTAGACAGTATTTATTTGTTCATATATAAGGATTTAATTATGACAAGATGGTTGATGCCTTGGTTCTCTCACGATGAATTGGATAAGTTTTTCGATGAGCCATTTATGACCAGAGGTCATAGTTGGATGAATGCTCCAGTGGTGGATGTTTATGAAAAGGGCGATAGTGTTGTTATCCAGTTTGAAGTTCCTGGTGTGGAAGAAAAGGATTTGGATGTAGAAATCACGGACAAGCTAGTGATTGTCAAGGGTGAGGTCAAAGAGAAGAAAGAGATCAAAGACAAAAAGTATTATCGGATGGAGAGTCGGATGGGCAGTTTTACCAGGCAGGTGGCGTGGCCAACAGTGGTTGATTACAAAAAAGCAGTGGCAGAGATGGAAGATGGTGTGTTGAGTGTGGTTGCTCCCAAGATTGGGATGGAAAAAAAATCAACCAAGCTCAAAGTCAAGAAAATTGGCAAGAAAGACAAATAAAGCCTTGGTTGGTTAATTTGT
>JAHJAL010000141.1 GCA_018814055.1 Patescibacteria group bacterium | reverse complement strand
TTGATTCATGATGAGGTAATATCTGTTGGCACTTTGACGGCCAATATCATTCATCCGCGGGAGGTTTTTAAACCAGCGATTGGATACTCAGCCGCGGCGGTGATAATTGCTCATAACCATCCATCTGGTAGCACCAAACCAACGGCGTCGGATACGGAGATTACGGAACAATTGGAGGAAGCGGGGAATATTTTGGGGATTGATTTGTTGGATCATTTGATCATTGCGGGGAATAGGTTTGGTAGAGTCAATAAATAATTACAAATGACGAATTACGAATTACGAAATTGTTATACCGCGCAGAATTTAGTCTATGTTTTGCGGGATCGATCCGAAGATGGTAATTTGGCAAAGGCTATTCGGTTTCATGTGGAGAATGATGATTATTTTGGGACGATGGCAACGGTGATTGATTTGTATTTGCAAATAAACAATAATAAAGATGCTAAGGGGGATAAATTATTGAAGAGGTTGAGAAGAGATATGATGTACCTGCAGGATAACTATTATCTAAAATCCAAGGAGAAAAAATGAACAAAATTGTTTTGGGTTTAATTATTTTGTTATTGGTTTTGGTGCCAACAACGGTAAGAGCGGATATGGGTCCGAAGCCGACGGCGGTAATAAAGGTGTATTATAATGGTGAATTAGTGGAGGAAGACTTTCAGGCAAAAATGTTGGTTTGTAATGAAGGTAAAGCAAATTCTGATAGTGACGCAGGGGGTGATGTTGTTTCACAATTATTAGTCAATATTCCAGATGAAACACGAAATTGTAATTGGCAGCCTGCAGGATCGTGGACTTGGGGAGGGAATTGTACTGGTGGTGTGTGTAAGTTTAATTATTCATTGCCCGATGAATTTAAATTGGCAGTATATATTCCGAGTTTAGATCAAACATTTGTTTCCAATAATATAATAAGGAAATTATATTATAGTGAATATGAATTAATGCTATGGCCCGATCGGGAAGCTCAGATAATTGATACCACTCCTTTGTTTACTGAAAAAGAAATTGTCCCATATATTGTCTTTTTTTCTATTAGTTTTGTATTGATATTGATTGCGGCCTATATTTCTTGTCTGATTCTGAAAATTGGCGCAAAAAAGACAATATACCCAGTGATTTCAAATATTGTAAATCTGGTGATATTTGCGGTTTTATTTGAACTTGGGGAATACGTATGGGATTTTCTTAGAATGATTATGATAATAGTTGTTTTGTTTGGAATGAATGTGTTGTTAACGTACATTTTTAGCGGAAAGAAAATCAAATTAAGTCATTCTATTATTTTGGGCTTAATTATATTTATTATTAATTTTGCTGTTTTTTCAGTGGTTACAACTGTATATACTATTATTTTATGAAACTAATATTTTTGTATGGGCCGCCGGCGACGGGGAAGTTGACGGTGGCGAGGGAGTTGGCGGGGAAAACGGGGTACAAGATTTTTCATAACCAGTTGACGGTGGATTTGTGTGAGTCGTTGTTTGAGTTTGGTAGTGATATTTTCTTTGATTTACTCTTTAAATTCAGAGCGGATATGTTGGAGGCAGCGGCCAAAGCCAAGCTCCGGGGCGTGATTTCAACTTTTTGTTATTCACACAAAGATGATAGTGAGGATGACGAATTTATCAGTAAAATCTTGAAGGGGACCAGGAAGTATGGAGCCAAGGTTTATTTTGTGCATCTTTATTGTGACAAAAAAGAATTGGCGAAACGAGTATCTGAAGAGTCGAGGAATGAGTTTGGAAAGCTTAAAGATCCTGATAAGTTGTCGTGCGTGATGGATGAGCATGATTTTTTTACACCTATACCATTTGTTGAAAATCTGGAGATTGATAATACTAGGCTATCAAAAGAAGAGGTGGTGGATAGAATTATGGATTATATCAGTGAGTAATCAATCTGAATATTCAATTAATTATATTTTTTATCATGTCATTTTAGATCCTCACAAATCGCTCAAACAAGGACCACACATCATGTAGCAAGTGGAGCTATGGGTGTGAGGATCTAAAATGACATGATAAAAAATATAATTAATTGAATATTCAGATTGATAAGGTTGTTTATATGATTAAGAGAGAACAAATAATTGATAAGTTGAAAGAAGGATTCGAGGGTGATGATCGAGTCTATGCTTTGTGGCTAGAGGGGGCAGATACGAATGAACGAGTAGATGAATACTCGGATATTGATGTGTGGTTGGATGTGGAGGATGAGTATGTGGATGAAATATTTGTAAAGGTGAGGGAAATTTTGCACGGTATGGGTGAGCTGGATTTTGATATTGATATGCGGCATCCGTTGAAGCCGGTGATAACGCAGAAGATGTTTCATTTCAAGGATTCTTCCAAGTATTTGCTGGTAGATGTATGTATTCAGAGACATAGTCGGGAGGTAAAGTTTAACCAAGATAATCCAGATGAAAATCCGGTGGTTTTGTTTGATAAATCAGAAGTGATCAAGTTCAAAAAATTTAATCAGGAAGAATTTGATAAATTGATCAAAGAAAGTGTATCCAGGATCAAACAAATTTTAAACCAAAGTGTGCGGGTGGAAAATAAGATAAGAAGGGGATTGTTTTTGGAATCATGGGGGTATTATCATAAGTGGGTATTGAAGCCACTGGTGGAATTGGTGCGAATTAAGTATTGTTCGCATAAAAAGGACTATTATTTTAAACATATTCATTATGATTTGCCGGAGGAAGTAGTAGTAAGATTGGAAGATTTACATCGGGTGAATGATTGTGATGAGATTGAAAAGAAGATGACAGAGGCACTACGGTGGGGGGAGGAATTAATTGATATTGACAATAATTTGTAATTATTGTTTTTTATTGGGTTTTTTGCTATATTTGATTTCCAATATTAATG
>JAHJAL010000140.1 GCA_018814055.1 Patescibacteria group bacterium | reverse complement strand
CGTTATTGTACCTCTTCAAACGATACCATACAATACCCAGGTTATTCAAAATTTTGTCATTGTCCGGCTCCACTTTCAACGCTTCCAGCAAAACCTCTTTGGCGTCAGACCATTTCTGCCTTTGCAAATAATAAACCGACAAACGCAAATACGCGTTTATATCTTTTGGATTCTTGAATATCTGCTCAATACACTCCTTTTCGGTTTCACTCTTTAATTTTTTGACTTTCTTGGTAGAATCATCAGATCCAACTGTCACTTCACTCAATTGTCCACTATCTTCCGTATCACCCGTAATTTCATCTTTGACTCTTCGCAATTCCGATTCCTTGGTAACCACTTCAATACCGTATGAAGCCGATTTTGGTTTGGTGAACTTCCATATCACATACACCAATGCCACGGCAATCACCAAAATTATCAACAATGAATACATATTCTTTTTTACTATTAATATATTCTATATAAACTCTATCAAACTGTATCAAACTTTATCAACCAACTCCACCTCATTCGCGCCACAAACCTTCTTAATTCCACTTCCCGTTTCAACAATTACCGTCTGCATCAAAACATTTCTCTCCACTACTATCCCTATTTCACCATCAACCTTTATTCTCGCGCCCAAGGGTACAAAATTCTTTTTCAAATCTTTGTACAATTTCAATTCATAACTCAAACAACACAACAATTTGCCGCATACCCCCGAAATCTTATTGCTGCCCACATTTACCAAATCCTGCTCCCTGGCCATCTCCATCGTGATACTCTCAAACTTGTTCAAAAATCTCTTACAGCACAACTGCTGACCGCAAACACCCACTCCTCCCACAATCCTGGCCGCGTCCCTCGGTCCCACTTGATACAAGCGAATTGAACAATTAAACTTCTTGGACATTTTGGTCAGTAAATCACGAAAATCAACCCGTCCCTCGGCCGCGAACATAAACAAAAGTCGATGAGATTCGTCCAAGGACTGAGTTACGTCAATAAATCTTATTTCCAACCCCAATTCATTTGACATCTTGCCGGCTTGATCCAGATATTCTTTCTTGTCTTTGTGAAACTTCAAAGTCTTGATTTTATCATCATCAACAGCTATCCTCACCACCGACATTATCTCTTCAAGTTCCACCTGACGACCGGACAACATCGCCGGCTCATAGACCACTCTTGCCAGATCTTCACCCTGTTGATTTTCCACCACAACATAGTCCCCTCGCTTCAGATCAAATTTTCCCGGATCAAAATAATATACCTTGGCCCCGGAAACAAAACGTACACCCACTAGTTTATATTTTTTGTCTTTGGACACTTTGATTTATTCTCCCTAATTATTGATCATCAGCCAATTCATCAATTGCACCTTCCTGTTTAACCCTCGATGCATGTTCCGCCGCAAAAAAGACAAACCATCCAACATTTTCATCAGAGTTTTATCTTCCAAGTTAATCTTTTGGTGAATATCACTTATCTCATCAACCCCTTTCCACCACATCCTTGACTCAATACCATTCTTCCAAAGCCAAAAATCACGAATACAACTCTCCCAAAACATATACAGTCCATTTAATTTATTTTGAGTAGATTTCACCACATTCATTGTCAATCTCTGCTTTACATCTACCCCAGCATACACCAATCGCCAAAATTTGATCACATTCCCAACGTGTACAGACTTATTGGCCCGCACCAGACTATCATAAAACAACGGTTTACCCATCATAATATTAACTATTTCATCACGACCAAAACCGCCCGCGTCATTGGTCACAATTTTCAATGACTCCTCACGGCTCAAACGACCAAATCTCAACACCGTACTCCGAGACACAATCGTGTCAACCACTCCGGCTATATTGCCGGTAGTAAACAAAAATACTATCTTTTTTCCCGGTTCTTCCAAAACTTTCAAAAGACAATTAGCCGCCGGCCTCGTCAACCTCTCTATTTCACCCATCACCACCACTCGATAATCACTGACATAACTGGTTTTTGACAAATCCGCCTTTATTGTCCTTACTTGATCAATCAACAATTGGCTCTCACCTTCCAATACATAGCTGCCAAAAAAACCACCTTTCTCCCAAGCAACGCAACTTTGACATTGACCGCATGGACACACCCTCTGCTGGCACATCAACATCTTGGCGATATGCCTGGCAATCAATTTCTTTCCTACCCCATTTACACCCGACAATATAATAGAATGGGGTAACTTTTTTTGGTTTATATAGTTCTCAATTATCTTTTTGTTGAAATCATGCCCAACAATATTTTGCCAATCAAGTTTTTTGATAATATCTTTTCCCAAAATAATTTTACTTTACTTTACTCATCGATTTAATGCATTTCGTACACATATTCACTTTTTTGCTAACACCGCTTTCTACAATTCGCTTTTTTTGCAGATTCAAATTAAACCGACGCTTGGTCTTGATATTTGAATGACTGACATTGTTGCCTGCCATTGCCGTACGCCCGCACTTGTAACATATTTTTGCCATTATAAAAACTCCCAACCACTTAAGTGATATAATTAAAAAGTACCATTATTATACCATCACCATCTCCACTATCCAACCTTTATGATACTACAAAACATCACCATCCAACCAGTTGCCACAATACTATTTCTAGCCGCTCTAGTAATCGCTGTCACGTTTCATGAATTCGCCCATGCCTGGACCGCCGTCTACCTGGGCGATCCCACCCCTTCCAACCAGGGACGGGTTTCGTTGAATCCACTCAAGCACCTTGACCTGCTCGGCTCAATCTTTTTTCTCATCGCCGGCATAGGATGGGGAAAACCAGTCATCACCAACCCTCAGTATTACAAAAAACCCATGACCGGCTATGCCATTACCTCCCTGGCCGGCCCGGCCGCCAATCTTATCTTGGGATTTATCTCCTCCATACCGGGCACAATCCTCATTATTTTGGGGTACCAAGTTAACTCATCATTGTTACTAACTTTTACTGAATCACTATTTCAGGCCAACATTATCCTCTTTGCTTTCAACCTTATTCCCATCTATCCTCTCGATGGTTCCAAACTGGTCATGCTCTTCATCAAAAACCCTGTCTCTCTACGAAAATATATGTACTGGAGCCCCAAAATACTTATGATACTCCTTTTTATGTTATACTTTTTCCAAGACACACTCGGCTTTCTATGGTATCCCTTCATTATTATATATGAGATACCCTACTTCATTATCCGTACCGTCCCGCAAATTATTTTCACCTAAGCTTAACAATTTTCCTGCTGCTTGCGAGCACTAACCACATTGAATCTGACACATTTTTATTGAGAGCTCAATATCATTTGTGTGAATTCTTTCACCCAACTTGCGAGCACTCACCTAGTCTTTTTTGAGACTCAATGTCTAGTACACGCTTGCGGCGGGGAAAACTTTATTAATGAATAATTAATAATGAAAAATAAATCATTATTATTAATT
>JAHJAL010000139.1 GCA_018814055.1 Patescibacteria group bacterium | reverse complement strand
TATTGCCTTCTTTGATCAAAACGACGCGACTGCAAATAGCTTCAACCTCCTGCATGATATGCGTGGACAATACGATGGTTTTATCGTGACTGAGTTTTTTGATCAGATCTCTAATTTCGATGATTTGGTTGGGATCAAGCCCGGTGGTTGGTTCATCAAGGATAAGGATTTCGGGGTCATGAATTAGGGACTGAGCCAGCGCCACGCGCTGGCGATAACCTTTGGATAATTCGGATATATCAAAATGTATTTTTTCCTTGAGGCCGCAAACCGCCAGAACACTTTTTATAGCTTGATTCTTTTTATCCCCAGTTAACCCATGGACTTCGGCGGCAAATTCCAAATGTTCAAGTACGGATAATTCAGGATATAAAGATGCCGATTCAGGTAAGTATCCGATACGGCTTTGAATTTTTTCGGTGTTCAAATTGACATCCATATCATCGACAGTAACTTGTCCGGAAGTTGGCCGCAAATAACTGGTAATGATTCGCATAGCGGTAGTTTTGCCGGCACCGTTTGGTCCGAGTAAGCCGACTATTTCTCCTTTTTCCACCGCAAAAGAGACCCCATTTAGGGCTTTGACTGGTCCATATTGTTTGGTAAGCTTGTCAATTTTGATCATGCTGGTTTTTACAGAATTTTAGTATCCACTAGACATCTACTATTCTATGAAATATTTCACTATTTTTCAAATTTTGATTTTTTTGAATAACTCGCCGCCGATCCATAGGGCTATGACTGACAGAATTACCATGACTGACAAGCTGGTGGTAATGCCAAAGTGAGTACCGCTTGATAGAAAGTATCTCAAGGCATCAACAGTGTAAGACAATGGGTCGATGGCTGAGATAAATTGAAGAGCAGTTGGTAAGTCTTGCAGGGGAAATAGCGCGCCGGAAAGAAAAAACAAAGGAAGTATGAGGAAATTCATAATTAGTTGAAATCCCTGATGATCGTCCAGTTTGCAGGCAATAGCGGTGCCAATGCTGGAAAACAGTACGGCGGTAATAAACATGATGATGATAGCCGGGATAATATTGATCCAATTATTCGGCCTAAATCCGACTAAAAGTGAGATAAATAAAATTAACAGTCCTTGAAAGGTGGCAATGGTGGCGCCGCCGACAGTGCGCCCAATCATGATGTTAAAGCGGGAAACTGGTGCTACCAGGCTTTCTTTCAGGAAACCAAATTGCTTATCCCATATCAACTCCATGCCGGTAAAGATGGATGTGAATAAAATGCCTTGGGCAATAATGCCCGGAGCAAGAAAGTTAATGTAATTTCCACCACCCGCGCGTTCAAATATGGGCCCAAAGCCAAAGCCAAAAGCCACCAACAATAGTATTGGGTTGGCCAATGAACCGATGATCCGGTATTTATTGCGAAAAAATTTTTTGACCTGGCGCAGCCAGAGAATATATATAACTGACATAGAAAAACATTTATAAACGTCTTTATCTTCTAAATACTTTTCGTCGCTCCCTCATTCTATCCAGACTACTGGCCTCTTCTTTGCGAATTTGGCGGCCGGTAAGAGAAATAAAAGCTTCCTCCAGATTATTAGTCCGGGTTTGCTTTATGAGCTCGGGGGCGGTGCCTTGGGTAATGATTTGACCGTGGTCGATGATGGCGATTTGCTGGGCCATTTTTTCGGCTTCTTCCATGTAATGAGTGGTAAAAAAGATGGTGGTATTTTCTTTTTGGTTTAAATCTTTGATATAGTCCCAGATTTGATTTCTGGTTTGAGGGTCAAGGCCCAAAGTTGGCTCATCAAGAAAAAAGATCAAGGGGTGATGCAATAGTCCACGGGCTATTTCCAGTCGGCGTTTCATACCGCCGGAGTAGGTTTTGACCAGACTATTTTGGCGGTCTGTCAGTTCTACAATGTCGAGTAATTCTTTGATGCGCTTTTTTCTCAGTTGGGGTTCTACGTTGTATAATACCCCATGATAATCCATGTTTTCATAAGCAGTCAGATCGTCGTCAAGACTGGAATCCTGAAATACTATCCCAAAAGATTGCCGCACTTGATCCTGGTTTCGGGTCGGATCAAAGCCGTTGATCAATATCTGACCTTCGTCCTGCTCGGTAAGAGTGGTCAACATTTTGATGGTGGTTGATTTGCCGGCACCATTTGGTCCCAGGAAAGCAAATATACTGCCCGGTTTGACGTGAAAAGAAATGCTGTCTACTGCCGTAAGCTTTTGGTATCTTTTGGTCAGGTTTTTGATTTCTATGATGTATTTATCGACGGACATAGTTACTAAAAAAGTAAGAAAAGTATTACTTTATTATACTATTCCTTTGTGATAACAATATCAATCATTTTTCATTTTTTGGCCAATTCCCGTTCGCGGAGAATGCTGGTGATTATGGTATCGGTTGCAACGGCGCAGATTAGGAGAAATATAAATTCTACCACAAACATGGGGCTATTGCCAAAAACGACATGGTTCAAAGCCAGCCAGTCGAGGATGACGAACAAAATAATCAGGAAGACAGCGATGAGTATTTTTTTCATAGTGATATTTTATATACTTGTTTTT
>JAHJAL010000138.1 GCA_018814055.1 Patescibacteria group bacterium | reverse complement strand
GTTGGTGAAGCCGTTTCCGGGCCTGAGGGCCAATGAATCATACATCGAAGGGAAGTTGTTGATTGACCAAAAGGAATATTTATTTACCGGGGAAAACAAATTAACTATAGACAATATTGATCATGTATTGGGCTTGGCGGTGGCCAGTGATGGCAGTCAGGTCTTTTTTGATAAAGAGGGGGCGGGGGTAGAGATAGATGAATTGGGTTATTGGGAGGGGCTTATTTTTTCCGATGAGGTGGGATTGGTGGAAGTGGGACTGAACAAGGATGCGGTGGTGCGGATAGATCTTAGCGGGAAACTCGAGGGTAATTTCAAATCCAAAAACAAGGAAATAAGCTTTGAGGGGCAGTCGGACTGGCGGCCATTTGAGCTGGCTGAAATCAAAACGGATCAAAACGTGAAGTTGATGCTTGGTTCCAAAACCAAATTGGACGTGCAGGTGATCGGTCTGGCCGGGCGGAAACTGGATGACGTGCAGATAGTGTATGAGAGTAATAACACAAATGTGGTGGTGGATGAATACGGGTATTTGGAGATTGGTGCCGAAGGTAATTATCGTGAGGCGGTGACGGTCAGGGTAGGGGATAGTGAGAAAAAGGTGAGTATTCAAGCGGTATCCGGGATAACGCGAGTGGATTTGTCCCCAAGTTTGCTAGTGATACCGTTTGCGGGTGATATTGAAGTAAGTTTTGTTCCTGCGGAGGTGGTGTTTGGTATTGATAGCAGTAATTTTGTATCGGCCACGTTTGTACGAGGCACGCAGTTGGATGTACAGTGCGGTGGTTTTCGTAAACTACCCGGTGGACAGTTTTTTCTGACGAGTTGTAATTTCCCAAGTGATGAGTATGCCGGGGTGTGGAATCTGGAATTGAAATTGCAGGAAGGGACGTATGCTTTTCCATCTGTTTTGACGGTTTTGAAGCAGGAAAACGCGATCAATGTCAGTTTGGTGGCGAATGTGTCAAATGATGGTGGAGATTCGAGCGGGGACAACATATTGTCCGAGGAACCGCCCGGTGATCAATTTAGAAATATTGAATACATGGTTTTGATTGATTGGCCAAGTGTTTTGTTTGGTGATGGTGGTATTTCGGGAAATGTGGACATGAATGTGATAGTTAATTTCAGTAGTGAAGGTGTGGATATAGCGGGACAAGCCGGCTCGTGCGATAGCATAGTGGTGCCTTCTGGTTTGAACTTGAATTTTAGTGATGAGGAGGTGAGGCCTGAAAATGCGGAATTTGATTTGGGGACAGTTCGGCATGATGGGGGTATCATTGCTGGGTGTGATTTTGTGGCCAAAGCTGATGTAACTTTTGATATTACCTTGCCAAGTGGAGAGCCGTTGAATAATGCGGTCAAAGGAGCGGCGGAAGTACGAACTGGTATGGCGGCGCGGAAAATGGTTTCCTTGGAGGGCGACGTGGTTGTACAGGAAGGTGATTTACAGATAAGAAGATTGGATGAAGATCAAAATTTATATTTATTGGTGGCAGGTGATACGGTGAACGTGTCTGGTCGGGATCAGGGAAATGTGGAGGGGTATGAGCTTGGAGAGGCCTCGACTTATGAGATATTGATCGGGGTATTGCGTGAGAAGGTAGACAAATTAATTATAGAGAGAGGTTTTCGATATAATTCTGAAGATGAAAGTGTTTTAGAGACCTTCACTGAGGATGATATTGCTAAAAATCCGGAGGGGAGGATTCTCTATAATTCAGATTTGGGAATTATGGAACTGTTTGACCGAAGTGGTAGTGATACTTTGAGGGTATGTGCTCCGACTACATTGGTTATCAAGGGACGTGATGTGATTATCAAAGACAATATAAAGATGGCTCCTGACAATGATACCACATGTGTTGAAAGAGGTAATTTTGGGTTGATTGTTTTTGATGGAGATATATATATCGATGGAGCTGTAAATAGTGTTGAGGGATTTTATTTTACAACCGGGACAATTCATACCGGGTTGAGTCATGAGAAGTTTTCTTTGAAAGGAGTGGCGTTCGCGCATGATTATGTGTTGCAGAGATTCTAGGAGATAGGAATTGGTTTGTTATCCTCTTAAATTTAATATTAATTAAATATAAAAAAATGGACGAGAAAAAATGTAATAATTCGGCTTGGTGCCGGATAAAAGAGCTTGGTTGGCTGGTACTTTTGGTGGTGATTGCTCTGGTGGTTGTGCTTTTTATTTTACGCCTAGTGAATCATGAGCCGAGGGGAAATGGGAATAATACAGAAAATGGTGAGGTGGTGGAAGATCAAGTTGTGGTTGTGAATGGTGTAGTGAATAGCGTTACTGAATCAAAGCTTTTGGTAATGGAGGAAATATCAAATGAGGTGGTGGAGTTGGATGTGAGTACTGATACAATAATAGAGAAAATGGATCCTTATACTCTGGAAATTAGTATGGCGACCTTGTCAGATATGGCAGAGGGGATGAGAGTTAGCGTTGATTATCAGGATTTTGAGGAGGGGAGAATATATGTTTCCCCGCCGGTGTATATTTCGGGTGATGTGATATCAATTATGCAGGAAGGTGTTTCTATTCGGACTATGGAGGGTGAATCGGAAATATTGATTTCCGATAGTACGGTGATTTCCGGATATGATACCGTTGGTGTTTCAGTCGGGGGTTTGACTATCGCCGATATTGCAGTTGGAGATTTTGTGACGGTGATTAGTGATTATGATCAGTTGAGTGACACGGCTTCGGTGAAGGCAGCGAGAGTGGAAGTAGCGAAATAGTTTAGATAAATAGGAGGTGATAATATGTTGAAGTATAAAAAAATGTTGGGC
>JAHJAL010000137.1 GCA_018814055.1 Patescibacteria group bacterium | reverse complement strand
CGTTTCATTGTACCCATATGGACAAATTTCTCGGGGGAAATACCGTCCATATTCCCCCCGCTCCAGCATGTCCAGTTTGATCCGCTCAACTAATTTTTCATAATCTTCCCTGGAATACTGTTTATTCAAAATACAATACTCTTTCTTTTTCAAAGCCACGCAACCAAATAAATGCTTGGAAAACATCGACAGAAAAGAATAATAAGTATAACTTGTCCCCAAACAGGCAAATGAACTAATTTGAAAATATGATTTCACCAAAGAAGTCGTATTATAAATCAATTCCGAATCAGTCCCGGCCGAATAAGTATCGTATTCTCCCGCAAAATTGATCGAATCACCCACATATTTACTATCCTGTCCCTGGCTAATACCAAAACACTGCCGGCAATTTTTACTGTTAAAAATTTTATCACCAACACAATTTTCGCTCTTCTCAATATCCAGACATTTCACCACTCTGGTTTTTCGTTGTTGTAAAAAATCTTTCCTCTTCTGCCCAAAATCCAACTCATTATATCTTTTTTCATACTCCCCTTTTGTCAATTGTTCCCCGGCAAAACAATACTGTTTGTTCTTCAAATTAAAACAGAGGGTACAATTCTGACAACCAATCAACCCTTCCGAAAAATGACAGTCATAACAATTTTTGGAATTAAACAAAAAGCGGCAATTATTGTTGTTTATCCCACCCACGCACTCATAACAATCCACGCACTTTTCAATATCCAGATTATCTACACAATTTTGACAACTCATCACGTTCTTTCCATAATAACAATCCTCATTTTTCACCGACAATGCAACCAAATAACAATTTTTACAATCATTGGCATGATTAATATAATCACAATTCGTATTATTCGTCACCATCAGACTCAGGTAAGGAACTTCCAGCAACAAATCATTGAACTGCTCAAAAAAACTCCGGCCCGGATCGTAATCCCGCCCGCACTCCAACGCCTCAAACTGATCGCTCCACCAGACATCCTTGTCATAGACTTTGTAAGGCTTATCCGGCGAAATTACCGACAAAATATCTTTACCCGTCGCGTCGCACTTTCTCTTGTACAAACTTCGCTCATTACGATAAATCAATTTATTCACCAAACTACAATGCGGACACACCACCGGCACCGGCACCATAAATTTCTTAAAAAACTCAATATCGTCCTTTTCAATAAGCCATTTTTCATGACAAACCCCACACTCCCGCTCATGCGGCATGGTCTGATTTAACTGCTCCAAAATTTGTTGATCGGCTTGGCCCATAGATCCATTATCCCACAAACTATTCCTTTTTTTTACCCGTCGGCCAATCTTTCATCAATCGCTCCTCCGGATCTTCGATCGCATCCCAATTACCAAATTGATCATTTCTGTCACCAAATTTTCTTGTTTCAATCAATCTAATATGATTCTTTAACAAAGCAATTTCTCGATCTTTCTTCTTATTTTCATTTTCCACTGCTAAAACAATTTCCCGATGTTTACCTATTTCAATTTTGTTCACCGATAACTGCGATTGTGCTTCTAATACCCGATTATCTTTCAAAAGTTGTTCCTTCTCAACCTTTAATTTCTGGTTAGCCGCCTTCAATAGCTCAATTTCTTCCTTACTCTGGCTCAGACAAAATTCAACCTCCTCCAGTTTTTCCCTCAATTCCGCCCTGGTTTCCTGTTTCCGCCCCCGAGCCTCAACCTTGACCTCATTCACATCCTTCTTCAAAAGACCCACCCGCAACTTCTCCGATAATAAAATCAATAATCGACTATAAACTGCTTCCTTATCTGTTCTCTTAAATAAATTTTTTCTTCCATCTCCATCATTAATTTTTACGAAGGACATTGCACTTAAATGTTTCAGAAATGAACCAGTAAAAACATAATCCCAACTATGTTCCCAACCGTCTCTTAGATATTTTTCCAAACAACCGCACTCGACCAATAACCTTCTCGTATTATTTATTCTATCGACACTATCAATCCCGGTAATAGCCAAAAAATCTCGGTAAAAATCGCTTTTCCGTTTAAAATCTTTCACCGAAGGAAAACGAAAAAAATCCGCTTTTTTCCGCACCACCGCATACGCCAATACGGCCACACCGTCTTCAATGGTTCTTTGTTCACAATTCTCCAAACTAATAACTGCATTCTCTGTGTTTACTATTTCCACCTTCTTGTTTTCTATTCCTAATCCCATATATATCAATAATTATCAACTCTCACAAATTACAATTTACTTTCTTTTTTTTCAGCACCATCACTCTCGCTCCATCCAAGTAATCATAGTATTCCTGGGTATACCCCACCTGATTCAAATTTACCTTTTCATAAACCGGCATCTCTATTGCCACCCCGCCATCAACCAAATTATCCCACACCCTTTCATCGTTATAAACATGACACATTGACAACGCTCCCAGCACCATCCCAATCTTATCTGGCAATTCATATTGCTCGGCCCGAACAAAACTCTTATCATACTCCGGCTCTCGATTACCTTCAAAAGGGATATTGCCATACTTTTTGCTCTCCAATCGCACCTCCACTTTTTCCTTACCCTTCCCAAAATCAAATTCAAAACTCATACAATCCTCTCTCACCTCCGGCATCTTGTCCGTTACTCGAGTAATATTTTTAAACACATTTTCTCGCAGCCGGGGATCATTGGCAAAATCAAAATCCAACATCACAATTTTTCTCGCCCCCAAAGCCAAGGGAAACTCGATATCTTCACCACTACCGGTATAAATACAGGGATATTTCTTCATCACCTCATGATCAATCATTCCCTGATTCCACATATTCAATGCCGCAAATCGCTTGTGATCCAAATGCTCCGCCAAATTGGTAAAAAAATACAAAGAAGACACCCGATACGCGGAGTAATCCGACGATTCCGGACACACATCCGCCCGATAATACCCACTTCTCAACATCTCATCATACTCCCGCGGCTCCATCCCGTTGCTCCTCAACCTGATATTGGATATCGCCCGACACATATCATCCGATATTTTCAAACTCTCATTCAATATATTACCCCCATCAACCATATACGGAAACTTATTTCTAACAAAAGCCACCACGAGTGGCATAGCCTTCATAAGTTCATCCACGCGAGTTGAATAATCACGTAAAACCTGAAAAAACACCTTTTCACCATTATCTTTCAAATGATAATCAAGCAACACATTTTGCCATTGCTGCTTACTCTTATCATTGGTCATAATATATTCATATTTCTCTACATCGCTCATTCCCCGGAATTTTTCCGGATCTCTCACCATACTCTCCAAATCACAATCACCCTCATTCCTCACTTTATTTAAACCATCTACGCTTTTTCTCATAACAAAAAATTAACAAATCAAACACAGCCAAAACTACCTTAATTCAATATTAAAGCATTATCTCACCTATATTCAAGCAAAAATAAAAATAAGCCAATTTAAAATTAACTTTCCAATCTTTTATTTCTCTCCTCATCCCCCAAATAATTATTCCCACTCACCACCTTCTTCCCTGTCCTCTTCTCCAACTCCTTCTTCGCATTCCGAGCAATTACTCCCCCTTTCTTGCCTGCATCTTTATTCTCAACCAGACCATCGGCCTTATCAACTTCCGCAATCTGCCTGGAAGACATTTCCGCTAAAGCCGTGAACAACAACTCTGCTTCAGTCATATGATCCCGTAAATTCTGCCTTTTTAACCCCTTCAAATTTTTGTGCTCCTTCACCCCAATCTCCGCCCACTCCTCGTGAATAATATCAGTCAAAATCGCAAATTCTTTTCCCTCTTTCACCCCATGTCCCGACCAATAATCAGTCAATTTATTCCTCGTTTCCTGTCCCATCATCCGTCGCTGAATCCACTCTTTAGTCCTACCCAACTTCTCCCAATTCTTCCTCGCCCGACCAATAGATTTTTCCGGATCACTCATCTCTTGCATCCTCTCATATCCCACCTTTGCCAACCACAACTTAATTGGTTCCGCTTTTGGACTCGGCACTGACTGAATCAACCGCAACAAAGTTTCCACATCCGCTGCATCAGTTTCGCGCATTTTCCCATCAGCAGCTAACATTGGCAACCGGTGACAATTTGTCACCACTTCACTTCCCTCTTTAACCAACCTTTCCTTCAACTTATTCCAATACTTTCTTGCCGTCTGAAAATCGCCCTGTTGGATCAAAGCCCGCACCACATCTACCACCGAGAAATACCACTTCTCCTTTTTCTCATCAAAGTACCTCCTGATCAGAAAGTTTTCAAATAAAACCATCCCCGGGTCATCATTTTTCATAATCAACCTCCATTTATTATTAACACATCTGTTTATTATTGTAACACACCAATATTAATTCAAGACAAAAATATTATGAATAATAAATTAAATTCCATTGTACTGGTTTGATTTATCAAACCCTCCCGCCACAACCTGCAGCCTGCAACTTTCGGGCGCAAATCGGCTTGATAAATCAAGCCTCTACAATATTAATTTCTGATAACACCCTCACAATAAACCCTCCCCTTACCCGGCTCATATGTTGTTTCAAAAATATTCGAGCATTGCCCCCCATGATCACAACCAACCTGCCTTTCTCCATTCGTCATTCGTCATTCGTAATTCTCCCACAATCACACTGCCTTTCATACAACACCCTCTTGTTCCTCATAGCCAAGCGACGTCTTTGTCGACATTGAGGGCAAAGAGTAGGGGCGGGAATCGGGTATTTTTTGTTATTAAAAGTCAGAGAAATCTTATCCAAAAACTCCAGATCAGAATCTGGGATTTGGAATTGGGTGGAGTATTGAAAACAATTATTATTCATTGAACATACTCTCCACAATTTTATCCATAAACTGAATATAATAAGGATTTTTAACTACATTTTCTACTTCATCATAAAGCTCACCGTCCTCATTAGTAAACCAACTTTCTAAAGCACCATTTGGAACCAAAAATATATGTTCTTTCTCCAAATCTTCAATAATTCCTAAAAACTTATCCTTGTTATTAATATACCAATCTTTTTTTATAATCCCTGATCATAGCTTTACACCTTTCCCAGTTTTCTCCTCCCTAAT
>JAHJAL010000136.1 GCA_018814055.1 Patescibacteria group bacterium | reverse complement strand
CGAAAATCAATTATTCATTATTAATTATTAATTATTCATTCTCCCCCACCTGCCTCTTCAAATCCTCTTTATCCAACCAATCTTTATAAAAACTTACTTCCACCAATATCAAAATAACAACCAGCATCAAAACCGTCCACCAACGCAATACTCTCATTGCCTGCATTCCCAAAATCGACGTCACCCCAAACGAAATCAAAAACGCTTGTCTGAGTACCACCGGCATCTTCTCATACAACTCCGCCACCGAGGAAAAGCGCGACCGAAAATACATCAATATCATAATCAAAAGACCCAAAACCCCCAACCAGAAACTTACAAAAAATGATGCGACTCCTGCGTTGTCAGTCAAAAATGGATCAATATTGGTCACTGTCAGAAAAAATGCGGCCCAACACAGAAATGTCGAAATCGCGATACCAACTAGATAGGTCTTTAATGACATAACTTTTGTCAAATAAAAAAGTTCTACTATATATCTTAGTATAACGTTTATCAATCAAAAATTAAATTTGAGTTGACCGGTGATACAAATAAACCCCTTCTTTATCATAGATTAAATCATATTTACCACTATCATCCAGCAACTCCCGTTTTATCTTCCTCAGACTCTTTTGATTGTCAATTGGCCACATATCCGAACTCTCCAAAACAACTATCACATAGTTTGCATCATTGATAGCCGGAAACAAATATATCTCGTCCCGACTGGCCAAATGCGGTACCAAACTATTTTGCGCACTCACCGAATCACCGTCCGGAATCATCTCCACTGCCTCCACAATATTTTGATGATTATATTTGGGTTGATAATATTCTTTCGAAAAAATTCGCCAAACATTCGAACCATCATAAAATCCCACCAAAACAAGAATTACTAAATTTGCCATAAGTAATACCCCAAACAATACCTTTCGCACTTTGTCAGATTGAAAATAACTATAAATCGCCATCGACGCCCCTACCACAATTATTGGCGCCAAACCCACCGAATAATGAAAAAAATGTGTCCAGTAATTCACATTTTCCGAAAAAAACTTCTGCGCAATAATCGGCAAAGCCAGCCAAGAATATTTCGGCTTAAAAATAGCCAGGATTCCCCCCGACAACAAAATCAAACCCCACATCCGAAGTTTGGTTCCATCGTCAAACAACAGTTTCGCAAGCCATACCGGATGAGTGATCATATTCCATAAAATTTCTGTTATCGAGCCGCCAAATCGACCAAAAGACAACAAATGATCAAACTCACCTTGATTGAAATAAGGTATCAAAAACCTTACCACTCCCAAAAAATACCAAACACTTATTATCAAAGTCACCCAGCCATGTTTCCTTACTTCCTTTTCATCAAAAAGCAATATTGATATCCCCCAAAAAGAAGTTACCAGAGCCATCGTCTCCTTGCAAAACAAGCAAATCACCAAAACAATATAATACCACCCCCACCGCCGGCAACTCACCAGATAAAACAACCAAGGCAACAACATATACCCCAACACATCGTTGTGATAGTCAAAACTCAAAGCATCATAAATAGCAAAATAACTATAAAAAGCCGCCGCCGCCAGCAAACCATACCAACCATTTTTGGTCTCCTTTTTGACCAGCAAATACACGCCCGTCCCACCCAATATCACCGCCATTATTTGCACTACCAGCAGAGAATAACTTCCCAAAACCCAATACAAAAAAGACAAAGGAAATAATATCAACTCAAAATGATCCGCCAACAGTGTCGCTACACTCCTCACCGTATTCGGCCCCCAATCCAAATGTGAGTAAAGATATATTTGCTGATTAAAAATCCCCAAATCCAACGCATTTGTCTCAAAATTCCAATGCGGCACCAGGGAAAACAAGCCGTATATCACCAAAAAAACAACGGACAGTAAAATAAAATACCCTCTTTCTTTATTTAAATTTTTGACCATCATCAATGAAAATTATAAATCAACTGGCCACCACCAACCGAGCGGAAAATAATCTTGCGCCCCCCTGATTCTTGCCAAAGGATACTTTCTTGGTAAAGCTAAACCGAATTTCTTATGCCAAAACAATTCTTGCGGTAAATAGCGAAACTTTTTACCAGCCACTGGATCGTAATACACTTTCTCCACAATCAATTCATCAATATCCTTTATATTATCAGGTAACGCTCCAATATCCAATGCCTCCCCCATTTCCACTGTCACATCATCTGCCACTTCCATCATTGGGTAACCATAACAACGCGCGTTTTCCAAATTACCTTTATCGGGCCCACTAGTAAATGCTTCTGATACATTATACGGCACAATCGAGAATTCCGGTGGAAAAAATTCGCCATAATCACCGTTTTCCAGCATTTCCACCTTAATCTTATCCATCAACAATTCGTATTCTTCTTTACTGTACTGCTTATTCAAAATACAATATTGTTTGTTACGCAATCCGACACACCCAAAACAATCTCGGCAATTACTACATGTATCACAGTATTCCACATTCTGCGAATTACTGATATTCAAACCAAACTTCACCTCATAATTACTATCCGAAGAAGTGGTAATCGACTCATAACAACGTTCCCCGCCCAGCCCCCCACCACAATCATATGTATCCTTGTAGCCAATAAATCCCTCACTATAGGCAATATTTTCCGAATCCATAATATAAAATGACTGATAAACATTTTTGGAATTCTTGATATAATCACTTCTTTCAATATTAATGGAATTTTCGTTGTGGTTACGCGTTGGGCGACCACAAGGAATCGCCCCTACACATTTTATTCGTAATTCGTCATTCGTCATTCGTAATTTATGTACTTCCTCCCAACTACCCAAATCAATGTTATTTAAACGCTTTTCATATTCCCCCTTTGACAACTGCTCATTTTTCCAACAATACTGTTTATGACGCAAACCTTGGCTCATAAAGCAATTTGAGCACCCTCGACAATCAGTCAACCAATAACTTTCCCGACAATTTTTCACTTCATCACACCAAAAGCATTCATAACAATTATCTGCCTCCCGACACTCATAGCACCACTCACTATTAAGCGTTAATAAACCACCAATACAATCACGGCAATTTACCAAAGCATAGGCATAATAACAATCAACGCAGTCAGCTGAGTTGAATACCAGATAACAATCTTTTAGTCGCATTGAATTATTGGTAAAATCTGAATTCTCATTGGAAGCATCAGAATACAAAGCCAACCGCGGCACCGCCAATTGCAATTTTTCAAATTTTTCCCAGAATCGTACGGGCGGGGTTTCCCCGCCCTCCCCCTGCAAAAGAATCCCATATTCCATCGGATCCCATTTATCCGAAAACCAATAATCCGGCTCATAAACCTGATACTTCCACCTGGGTGGATACATTGAAACAATTTGTTCTCCCGTCGCCGCTGACTGATTAAAGTAAATTCGATCAGTACAATACGCCAACTTCCGCCGCAAACGCTCATTGGGACAAAGACTGGGTAAAGGCACTTGTATTTTCCGATAAAACTCCACATCCTCCGGCCGCACATAAAATTTATTTTCACTCAAGCGACACTCTCTCCACTGACCACCATTTTTATCAAGTTGGAGATCTTTGAAATATTCACTGATTTTTTGG
>JAHJAL010000135.1 GCA_018814055.1 Patescibacteria group bacterium | reverse complement strand
CCGCCCAATCCTGCGCATCCACCCCACCCGTCCCCGAATGTATAGACAAAAACGCGTTCATTTGATCATACTCACCGATAAGCAGCAACTCAACTTCCGCTTTACCAAAATCCTTATTCAAAACATCGCAATCCTTCTCCAACTGTTTTATCTCCTTCTCATCACCATTTTCATGCATCAATCCTACTAATTCATCCAAATCATTCCCCCTCTGATACAAATCCTGCCAAGTCGCTATCCTTTTTTTCTTGGCTGATATTGAATCATATATTTCCTGCGCTTGGTCCTTGTCCTGCCAGAAATCCTCCGCTGTCGTCAAACCCTCCAATTTCCCTATCTCTAATTCTATTCCAGTACCGTCAAAGATACTCCTTATTTTTGATGATCTCTTCTCGTAATACTTTAATTTTTTTCTCTAATTCGTGTAACATAAAATCATGTTATTTTCTCATATAATTATATCACGAAAAACATTGATAAACATTTAATATCTTCTTAAGTCAAACTTAATATCACCTTGATAGTATATAATTAATTTAGACACTTTTTTTGGAGTCCAATCATGAACAAAAAAGAAATAACCAATCAAGACCTCGCCGATCTAATAAAACAGGAATCTCAAAAAACTAACCAAAAATTCACTGGAATTGATCAGCAATTCATTAAAATTGATCAAAAATTTACTAGAATCGAACAAAAAATTGAAACGGAAGTTGGTAAACTAGCGGCAGCTACTTTGAATGGATTCGAAAATGCACAACAAGATAGAACAAAAATTAAAGAAAAAATTGACAAGCATGGAGTCAGGATTAATAATATAGAAAATAGATTGGACAATATTGACTTCTCTATGAAGCAGACAGATAAAAAACTTACCAATATCAAAACCACCGTCAACTCGATCAAAATTCGACTAGATGACTATGTGGCCCAAGAAGATTTTGATTTACTTGCCCATCGTGTCAACAACATAGAACAGACAATCAAACTTGATGTATAAAAAAGAATATGCAACAAAAAAGAACCTCTGATATCAAAGGTTCTTTTGTATTATTGTGACAATCTGCTATTACATCATTCTGGCTAGCATCAATTTCTCTTTGATAAACCAAGCCAAAGATGAAAGACCAATAAACATAAACACACCAACCGCGGTTTCCGTACCAGTATCAGGTAGATTTTTTGGTCCCGGTACAGGAACATCTTCAGTTTCAAACCGGACGCTGGCTGACGCTGACTTATCAATATCAGTCATAGCAGGAATACTGGTTCGAATAGTATTTACCAAAGTGGTATTGTCGGCAATCGAAGTCTTGGATTTGACCTGGAAATAAACAGATATCACGTCACCCGGCTTCAATTCCGGCAATCCAATACCATTTGATTCTACCAATCCGTTCCAATCCCCGCCCAGCTCAGCACCATTAAGCCAAACCTTGGCTGTACCACCCAGATAGTTCATATCTGCCGGCAAAGAGTCATACAGTCTGACATTGGACAAAGTTTCATCACCATTGTTGGTCAAAGTAACTTTGTATTCAACCACATTCCCGGGATTAGCGGTTGTGGAAGTACTATAGCTGGCATCGTTTTTGGTGATATTTTTTACCAATTTGATCAATTCAACACTTGGTTCTTGTACATTTCCACCTTGAATTCTGGTAGTAGCGATATCATCATCCCTCAGGCCACCATCAGCACGAGCTTCCGCTTCGTTGTCGATAACCGTGCCATTGTTGACATTTTTTAGCACTTCGGCTTCAAAAGTTATCACAATCTCCTCATCCGGTCGCAGCCGACTAGCTCTGATACCACTGCTGTCAAATAATTCATATTGATCATCTTCGGTAATATATCGCCCATCAATTTCCATTGAATCTTCGATATATTCCAGATATCTGATCGGGAAATCATCGGTTATTCGAACATTGGTGGCATCTTCGTCACCGGTATTGGTAACGGTAATAGTATATTTCAAACGATCACCGGTAGCGGCACTGGTTTTGTTTACTTCCTTGGTGATACTCAAATAAGCTTGATCATCACGGACCGTCACCACTGCCTCATCTTCAGCTCGATCACCTTCGTCGTCACGAGCCACGGCTGTGTTTTCATAATCAGCTCCGGGAGTAGCATCACTGTCTACTCTGGCATCATATCGGATAACTACTGTCTCACCCGGCTCCAATCGATCAACTACCACTCCATCGCCCCACAAATCATCGTCTTCTACTCGGCCATCACTATTGATGTCCAAAGTATCTTCATATGCACGAATGCGGCTTGGCAATCGGTCAGTAATTGTCACATCAGTCGCGTCACCATCACCGGTATTTTCTACTCGGATAGTGTAGCGAATCTCTTGACCCGGCTCAACTGAACTATCATCAACACTTTTTTCTATACTTAGATATGGATCATCACCACCATTGACTTTTACTTCTACAGTTGCTTCATCATCCACTTCCCGGGCATTGGTAGCGGCTGCGAAGCCAAAGTTGGCTAAATCTCTTTCATCATTCTCAGTCACTCGAGCATTGAAGACAACTTCCACTTCCTCGCCCAGATCCAAATCACCCACGCCAATTCCACTGGAAGTGACAACACCATCGTCATCATCCCAATCCTCGTCATCGACTATAGTTGAATTTGATACATAATTTAATCCACTTGGTAGCTCATCCCAGATCTCCACATCGTCTGCCACATTGTCACCATCGTTTTCTACGATCAATCGAAAGCGGACAATATCGTCCTCATATGCCTCAACTGATTCATAAAAGTTACGGCTGTTTTCACCTCTAGCGACAGTTTTCTGGATATCCAAAGTTGCGTCATTGTCTCTATTGGCCAACACTTCTGCGCGATCCTCATCTGGATCAGCGTTATCCGCGTCAGCTGTAGCTACATTGACCAAAGTTTCTTCGTCATTGGTAGTTACTCTGGCATGGAAGTATACAGTCACTTCTTCATCAGGATCCAAATCACCTAGTTCCAGACCGGGACTCTCCAAGTCATCTATATCATAAGTATCTGGAGAAACCTCACCGGTATACTCCAAACCATTTGGCAATTCATCAGTCAAAACTACGTTCTGGGCAGTAGATCCGCCGGTATTACTGACCACTACTCGGTATCGAACTATACCGTCTTCCTCGGCCTCAACACTTTCCTCAAAGTTGTTGCTATCTTCGCCCAAGGAAACCATTTTTTCTACATTCAAATTTGGATCAGTCGGCTCATCCTCTACGCTTACAGTCGCTGTATCTTCCACCGGATCCAAACTAGTAGCCCAGGTGCGACCAGTATTGGTCAACACTCCAGCGGTAGTAGCTGTCACAGTTGCATTGAAATATACATCAACGTTATAAACAGCGCCATCAGCATCAGTTGGAGCCACCAGGTCACCCAAGCTCGCCCCATCACCGACGATGTCATCAGAGACATCACTATTGCCAGTCACATCCCACCGTTCAGTACTGCCGTCGATATATTCCAATCCACTTGGCAATACGTCCTGCACCATTACTTCACTAGCAGTGGCGCCACCAGTGTTACCGATATCTAGATGAAAGCGAACTACGTCACCCTCATTGACTTCAACATTTTCACTAAAGCTAATAGTGTCCTCCCCGACTCCAACAGTCTTGGCAATTGCCAAGACAGGCTCACCAGGAGCTTCAACAACTACTCTAGCTGTATCACTAATCTCAACAATACCGCTCGCGCTAGTATAACCAGTATTGGTCAAAGTACCAGCCGCACTATTATCTACATCAGCCATAAATAATACTTCAGCGTACTGGTCTGGCTCAATCATGCCGACCATCACACCATCAGCATCAAATAGGCTATCTTGACTGTCATTGACCGGAGTTTCCAACTGCCCACGACGGATTCGTGTGGTATTGGCTACATATTCCAAACCACTAGGCAAGACGTCTCTGACTCTCACCTCATTGGCATTTTCACCACCAGTATTGCTTGATCTGATCACAAACTCCATTCGATCGCCATGCTCAGCATTAGTCTGATCAGCAAACAATGTTTGACTCTCAGTATTGCGAACATTTTTGGTTATATCCAAATCAGCAGGTTGCACCGGCTCGGCTTGAACCTCAACTCGGAATATGACGTATCGCACATATTCCCAGCAACCTTGCACATTACCTATATTTACTCCACCGTCTAATACGGTGTCTGGCTTTACTTCATAATGCTCTGTACCATCCAAGTCATACCAATAGTGACGTGTTGAACCGTCAATATATTGCAATCGAACTGGCTCATTGGCTGTTATAGTCACACTATCAGACACGCTTGATGGCACTGCGTCAGCTGAGTAGATAGTACCAGTAGAACTAAATCTCTGGACATAATTCTGTGTATCCAAAGTAGCAGATACATTTGTATCCCTAGCTACACTATTTGGCTGATCATTATGGATATACACTCTCAGTGACACAATATCACCAGGTGCTACCACTTTGGTCTTCCCGTAATTATTTGGATCCTGAGTGCGATTGTCCACCATATAAGTGTCATGCAACTCACCCGGATTGTCATTGAAATGTGGTGGGCCAACAGGAGGAGCAATATCAGCAGAAGCCAATCCGGGCAAAACTGCCGGCATCAACATTCCCATCGCCAACATTCCAATTACAAATGACCTTGCCTTCTTGGGCATTTTCCCCAAGAAATTCTTGATTTTTGTAAACATATTATTCACCATTTATTTACTACAAATTATAGATATAAATATGTCAATTTTTTAGACAATCAAAAGATATCATAGTATACAAACCTTGTCAACACTTTTTTACCACAATATACCCGCATTAGTCAATCCAATGCCCTCCTCTGCCATAATCAATACAATACTATATTATAATATTATTAACAAGATATTATCACCCATACCCCTATCTAGTCCTCAATCTTATCATACAAAATATTAAATTTACATTAACCGTAAAGACGCCACGTCGCGACGTCTGGATATGCGAAATACACATTTATCAAAAATATTACCCCTTACCCTCCGCCATCTCCAACTTCACTACCCTATTTTCCAATGCCTTAAAAGACTCATACGACACGTTTTTCTTGGCCTCTTTGGCCAGATCGGACATACTCGCCCCCAGCATCTCCATATAGTATAGTAACGCTTTATGACCCTTCATAACCTGTACCAAATCAGCTTTGACAATTTTCATATCATCTTCCAAGCCCATAACCCTCCCCTCCAAACCATCAAACCTCTTACCAAATTTCTCATCCATCACCCCAAACTGCCGCATCATCATCTGCGCCAATTGCTCAATAGTCATTTTTTTGTCTTTTTTCATAACCACTCCTCTATCAAATTAATTATAAACCATACCCTATTCTACCGACCAGATATTAATTATGACTTAAGATAATATTAAAAAAGACGCAAAATCTTGCGTCTCTACGATACCAAGCAACCTTCAGATCAATTACTCGATTATTTTCATCACCCAGTCCATATTCGTTCTCACTCCCTGTTCATCTGTCAGATTATATTGATCCTTCAATTGACTATATAGCTTTTTCTCCAAAAATCCATCACTAGCATACTTGATAAATTTAATATTATTGAAATTATCTTTGCAATTCCCTATCCAAACCAGCGGCACTCCAAACTGCCAAGCATCCCTTTGTTTCTCCAGATAGTCTTTTCTCAGTTCATTTGTCACAAATCTCTCACCGTTTGAACGATCTATAAAGTATTTATCAATCACGGTCAATTGCACCGGACATCTCTCAACATCATCATTTTCTCCTCGTTCTATCACCATATCCCACTTTTTGCCCTCCATTTCCTCGGGGGCAAACTCGTATCTCTGCTCCTTGTACAAATCCTTGTTTCCCCTTCTTTGTGATTCTTTGTACCAAGCAGCCTTCAAAGACATCACATACAACATTTCTGATAATTTACCATCTGGATTTGTAGGTTTTATCTTTTCGTCACAGTTTCTCACCTTCTCGCCGATACCTTTCATAACTACCATATATATATTTATCATCACCTCAATACTGCTTGTCATCTCTCTCAAAACTTCCGGTCGGTCTTCTTGGTTATAATTCATCTGTGAATAAACCAAATAAGTCACATTTTTCTGAATCATTCCTATTGTTTTCTTGGCAAAACCCTCCATTGCCTCCAACTCATCCGCCAAAACGCTATCTCTTCCCTCTTGCCGTAACCACACATGAAGATTATAACCATTTAGGCCATATTCCATGCCTTCTTTGTCTTTCTTTTCTCTCCTGTCCGCCAAATAAGCACCAGCATCGTCATGATTTATCTGCTCCTCAATACGAGCCCTTTGTCTCTTATATAGATTCTTCTTCTTGTATTCAAATTCTATCATTCTATCCAAAAGCCCCTTCTTCTTTTGGACCTTTACTTCTTTTAGTATATCCACTATCTTTTCTTTTTCCTTCAGTTTGTCTGATAATTTTTTCAACGTCTTATCCATCTGTCGTTCGATACCTTTTACACCAATTTCCAGTTCCTGCTCCTTCTGATCAAAAGTTATCTTGTCACTAAGTATATTTTCTTCCTTTTTCAAGATTTCCGCTGTACTCATTTGAGCCAAGGAGTAAAAATCCTTGTTTGGATGTAACTTGTCTCGAACTTGCTCTACGCTATCAAAAAAACTATTTAATGTATCAGCCAACATCGGATTTTCTTTGATAATTTTTTCTCGATGCGGTCCTATATACAAGTCACATATCAAATTACTATATTCAGCCATCCTCTCCATCATGTCATACGTCACATTCAAAACGCACCTCAACCGAAAAATATTCATCGGATCTTCCAAATTTTCCGACGCCAAATTCTCGGGATTGTCAAAAAATCCCTTCGCGCCCTCATAAAATGGCCGGTATCTCTCAAAGTAAGCCGCCAATTCTTCCAACCTTTCCAGCTTCCTATGATCCCTCACCTCACATTTAGAAAAATCTATTTCTGCTTTGCCGCTAGCGTACAAGTCAACTATAGGTGACCCCTTGCGTTCGATATTCTCCTTGCTACCATCAAGATCTACCAATACACCTGATATCTTTTCTGAAAAATCACCAATTCTATCCTTTAGCTTTTCGATACCATCATTTGTTCCCACAAACTCTTCGTGCAAATCATCCAGCAATTGATCATACTCTTCCTGCTCAGCCAACAAAGAATTCTTTCTCTTTTGATAATTATCCCTCGAATCGTCTCTCTGCAACTGATACAACTCCTTCATCGTCCTTTTTTCATCCAAACTGCTCTTCAATCTACCCACCTCATCCTTCCTCTCCATCACTTCCAAATGACTCTGCAATCCATTCAATCTATTTTCCTGCTTCTTTATCTCTTCTGCATAACAAATCGGCTGGTATTCCTCCAGCAACCTCACCATCCCCGGCAACACCTGTCCCGCGTATTCTCTCATCACCTCCTGCCAATTATCCTTATCCGGATTCCCTCTTAATTGTTTTTTGTCTAGTGACATATATTTTTATTTCACCAAATATCAAATATATTTCTTTACGCACAATAACACAATATATCGCATAAGTCAACTTTAAGCAACCTTAAATTATATGTTTGACTATTGCAATTTGACGTGTTATAATGTTTCCATAAGTACTAAAAATATTGGTAACTATGGAAACAACAAAAGATATAGAAAATATGCCTTTTTTGTCCAAAACAGCCATGGCCAACTACTTAGACAAAAACCCCAATACCCTGCGGAACTCGATAAGTTACTGGATAAAAAACAAAACCCTGATTCGTCTAAAGAGAGGCTATTTTGTATTTAGCAGTTTCTTGGAAAAAAGAGACAATTCGTTGTATTATCCTCGGTTTTTGGCTACCAAAATGATCGAGCCAAGTTATTTGAGCAAAGAGTCTGTATTGCAAGATTATCAGATGCTAGCAGACATAGTCTATAATTATTCGATAGTAACCAGCAAAAAAACAAACACAATTACCAATCAGTTCGGCACATTTGACTACCAATCAATCAAAAAAGATTTATTTACTGGATTTTCCGTCAAATCATATGGCGTTATGAAATGGTATGTCGCCAGCAAGGCCAAAGCATTGTTTGATTACATTTACTTTAATCAAAACAAGTTTAGCAAGATCACCATCAATGAATTGATGAGATTGAGACTAAATCTAAACACAATGCAAAAAAGTGATTGGCGAGAATACAAGAAATATTTGCCAAAAGCACCATCAAAAATGACGGAAATTTACCTAATAATGAAAAATTATGCTGCTGAATAATTTAAAAAACATAGTTCAGTCAGGCCGAGACAAAAACGCCTCAGTGGAATATATAAAGATAGAATTAAAGGAAATGTTAATTTATTATACTCTTAATTTTATTTATAATTCTTCCAAGTGGAACAAGTTGATCTTTGGTGGCGGAACCGCCCTAAAAATAATCGGCCAGACAGCACGATTATCTGAGGATCTGGATATGGATTATATTGGAAAAAAGTTTAATTCTGATAAATTTCTGCTGGATTTGATAGGATATTTCAAACAATTGGGGCTCAATGGTATTAGTCATACTTCCAGACAGAAAGGCAAGATCATAGTCCTAAAATTTCCTGTACTTCAGAAATTAGGTCTCGTAAAAAATATCAAATCCGAAAGTGACTTATTGTACCTAAAAATAGAAATAGAAAAAAACAAATATTCCGTTTATGGCACCAAAGCAACACCCATCACAAAAGACAATTTGTTTTTTGTTGTAATAAGTTATGATTTCAAGACATTGTTTGCCAACAAAATAGGCGCGATACTGGGAAGGAAAGATAAAATATTCCAAGATAAATACGATTTCAGGGGACGAGATTTTTATGACCTGATTTGGTTTTTGGAAAATGGAATCAAACCAAATCTAAAGAGAACAAAACAAATTATCAAAGCCGAACAAGGCCAGATGATTTCAAGCTACGATGATATTTGGAAGTTAATTCGTGTAAGAATAGAAAACATCGACACCAAAGGAATTTACGCCGATATGAAAAATTTGGTGGAATCACCGGAAGGAATAAAGCAATTAGCCAACAATTACTTGAGTATTTACAATGATTTGGTGAAAAAGCTAAATTAACGAGGGAGAGATATTGGACAAAAGACGCAAAATATTGCGTCTTTTAACATATCTTTTTTCATGACTCTTAATCCAAAAAAATTCTTCCCGCCAGTAAATCCTCCAATACAGGATCATTCATCTCCTCCGCCAGCTGCATCGGAGTTCTCCCGACCTTATCCTCTATCCTCTCATCCACTCCAAACTTCTCTTTATTCTTCACCAAAAAACCAACAGTATCATATAACTTATATTTTACAGCCAAATGCAACGGAGTCATCTGTTCACTATCCTCCCCACCCTGCTTTCTATTTATGTCTTCCTTATAATTCTTTACCAGTTCCTCTATTATCTCATTTCTATCCCGGGCAGATTTTTTGATTATTGTATGGATCGGAGCATCCCCTTCTTGGTTTTCACTTCCAACGAATTTATTCAAGGCCTCTGCGCCATATTTCCATTTTTTAGCCATCTTTTTGAAAATCTTCAAGTTTATCTTGCCATGAAAAGGAGTATTATTTTGACTATCTCTCACATTTAATTCCGCATTATTATCCACCAAGACTTCCATCACATTACTTGAACAAACATGAATAGGTCTCTGTGACATCGCGTTTTTGTGATTAACATCCAAATTATGCACCACAAATAACTCTGCTACTTCAGAATCACTGACAAAAAACAAAGGCGTATTTTTCTCAGTGTCCTCAATATTTGCCTTTGCACCTTTACTTATCAAAAAATTCACCAAACTCTTGCTCCAACCCGAATAAAACAATGCTGTTTTCTTCTGCGAGTCAACCGCATTGATGTCTACTTCTCCATCATTAACCATCCTCTCCATATCATTTGTAAAGCGCATGCTAGCACCACGGACAAATTCATCATTTCTTTCTTTGGTCCACGTCTTGTCAACCACCCCCCCGCCTTTCTCCTCTTTTTCTTCATTTTCCTCCTGAGGCCCTCTTTGTTGCTCATTTAACGATTCCAATTCTTTTTCCTTTGATATTTTCTCTATTACTACATCCATATTCCCATTATTAATAACTATTTTCAATTTATTATACAACAAAAAACAAAACAAAACAACAGCATTTACTCAAAAACATTGACTAAATCTACCATTTAGTATACAATAAAGCGAACAATAATCTATGAAAAACAACCACAAAAACTTAGAAGATCCACCATTGCCACCAAAGTCGAAACCATCAGAAACCAAAGAAACGACCGAAGATAAAGAGCAAAAGCTATTCGATCAAATCAAAGAAAAACTCATAGCTGGGGTGAGTACAGATTATCTAATTTTGAGCTCCATTTATTATCTAAACAAAAAAGAATACTATCAAAACCCAAAACCATTCCTGAGTCGAATGAAAGAAAGATTAGACAAATCAGACAATATTCCCGCCGAACACATCGATGAATTCTCTATATTTTGCGAAAAAATAGAAAAACAAAACAACCAGGTCAACAAATTGATCAAACATCTCCACTCGTTCGACAATTCAAACCCAGATAGCATTACACAAGAGATGTTTCTCCATCTGTTCGATCCTGACGCGCAGGAGTATATCAAAAAAACATATACAAAATATGAAGAAAGAATCCCAACCGGCAAAATCGAAATGCGACCGAGTGTCCTTTCGCTGAATTTTGTCATCTACAATCATATGGATTTTCTGACCTTCCTCGGGCCCGATCTATACAACGCAGAAGGCGTAGATCCGCGAGTTCTCTCTCACATCAAATCAAATTGCCGCCAGCTTATCACCGGCATATATGCTCGCAGCCTCAAAAACAACGAACTACTTTCCAAAGACCAACTACAACAACTAATCACCCATGAAATACAGCACATAATAAACAATATGTATGTACCGATCGAAACTCTGGCCAAATCCCTCACCGAAACAATCAAACCCAATCTGTCAACGTATAAAAATTTTCTTAATACCGACAAAGAACATGACGAAATTATACAAAATGATACACAAGAATTCATAAAAAATTTCCGCTCATACATGCTAAGGGAAGAGGCAATATGTTACATAATCAGTGGACAAAAATCTCCAAAGAAATTCATCGACCATATTAAATCATCCTTAAGCGGAGAAAAAAAATATCTCGGCATCTCCGCCACCATCAAAATACTAGAAACCATGTTCTACAATCAACTGAAAAAAAGTGGTATTGACATATATGATGATAAACACCGTATTCTCAGAAGCACAATCACCATCAAAATCTATAGCGCCCTAAAAACAACACCTCTAAATCTAGATAATCTCACCAAAAACATATCCGCCCTCGACACACTCTCTCACAAAGGATACACCGACCGCATCCTACAATTCTCCCAACTCATCTCCCACCCCATCGATGAGTGGTCCGATATTGCCAAAGACAACAAAAAATCTCCCCGGATAATAAAAAAACCAAGCTAACACCAATCCCTCCCAGAATCCCCACCCCACCTCACAACTGGGATCATCAAACATGCCCGAGCCAGGAATCTGATTGTATAGATAAAGTCTGAATTCTATCCTGTCGCCAGGTGACACCGTCACGCTAGTTCCAAAACTGTCCGGATCCACAACCGAGCTGTACATAGAGTCATCCATATATGACCCCAGATTTGTAACTTCAAATACACGCCCGCCCAGTGGATTCCTATCAAAAATCAGAATTTTTTCATCAGAATCCTGAGCCATTAGCTGAACTGGCCCTAAAGCCAAAAATACCAGAGCTGCCAGACATATCCAAAAAACTTTCATCCAATTGCGCCACAAAAATCTTCATCACCCCCTCAAATAGTATGTTTACAAATCATTCAACATAACATAAAATACCACCATCCATAATCAACTTCAATACTCAGTCACAAACACGCCCTCCCGAGTTCCCCCACTCCATCACAATTGGCACCGCTCAATATATCCCAAACCAGACCAAAAATGGGCAAAAAAATAGAGCGCTTTTTTTGATAAACCCATTTATCAAGAAAACGCTCAAGTAAAACTTGATTTATTGATATTCATTTTTATTTTCGGTAAATGATCTCATAAAGAGATCGATAGTCCGGGGGTCCTGGTATCGCCTCTCCCGGTGGATCATGGTGGCCACCACTAGGAGGTGGTCCACAACTGTTGGGATCGTTCACATCAAAATTGATGTATTGTTCCCACCAGTTCAGGTTGTTCTGATACTGATCTTGACTCATATTGAATGAGTCATTGTCCTCTATTTCTTGCGCATTAATATACGCAGAATTCCTAGGAACAAAATAGTGTCCTGGAGCTTCTGTTCTCTGATCCTTAGTGATAGAAAACTTCACAGTATAGCCAACCTTTTTAGCAATAACCCACCCAGTTACTGTCGGCTGCCAAATGAAATATGACATTTTCGGCACAGGAGGTGGTGGGGGTGACGGAGGTTCATTGGGATCTTCTATTCTTGGCGGCAAAGGATAGTATCTAATACATATGTTTCTACAATTGTCGTCATATATATGCATTTCCACCATCAGCCCTTGCCACTCAAAATAGTAAACATAGGCCTTGTAAGGCTTATCCAATTGCATCAATAAAGGCCCCCACAAAATCAAACTTCCTGTCACGTCATCTTGACATAGCATGTATTGATATACTATATCATTCTTGAGCCAATAAATAGCATCACACTCCTTGTTTTTTACTCTATCAACTATCTCCATATTACCAGGAAAAAGCATTGCTAGAGTTATCTCATGGTCTATTTTATTGGTGTTTTTTAACATGTTACACCACGGCTCTAACACAGCTCCCGCTAAATTGAGAAAAGCCTTTTGCTGTTCAACTGTAAACATTGTCGGTTCGTTCTCCCATGGCCTCTCATTAATTACCTTTTCTTCCGAAAAGCATGTTCCTGTCAACATAACAACTAACATAACAAATAACACAAGAGTATTATACCTCTCCATTATTTATCACCCCCTCTCATTAATATCAGATCTTTCGTTCCTGAATTATCCGTAACAACATGCATTAATACATAGGTTACCTCAATTTTCTCTTCCCCAGTCGCATACTGTCTGAAAAAACTATTTGTAATTGTAACTCTTTGAATTTCATTCTCTTTTGGAGAAAAATAGCCTAGTTCACCAGAAGCATACTCTGGTAGAATATCACTTAGTTCAGGCGCATAATACTCAAGAGAAATATTCTCTGGTCCAGAAAACAACAAATTTATTTCATCGACTACATTTAACTTTGCCTTATTTTTTAATTGATTAAAATAAATTGGATTTTTTATACCAGATACATCACATTCCCCCTCTGACACCATTCTGATAGCAAAAGCTTCACCATCAGAAATCTTCTGTTCTAAATCTGATCCTTCAAAATAATCAGGTGAAACCACATTAATAAATAATGTGAAATCTGGATCACACTTGTCACTTGCCTCAGAACTATCCGACACTATCTCAATCCTATAACTCATATAGTCAGGTTTTGAGTAACCTAGACCCTCATACTTGTTATATTTTTCCAGATCAACACAATATTTCTTTAAATCATCTCGATTTAAATACGAAATTAATATCTCGCCTTCGCTTTTTCTTTCCACCAGATCATACAACGCACCATTTACTAACACCTTAAACCACTCTATAAACCCTTGCCCATCACCATGAGCACCAGGCACTATAGTAATAAATGGATTTAATTCATCCCAAGTACTATATGGTAACCATATAGTGCACTCCTTCTCAGCGATATTGAGTGCATATGCAGTACCATCATTAAACTTTAAAGTCACCGCCGGATCTGCAGTTGGGACTATTCTTTCATGTGGAGGTAATAATGGATTTATTATTCCTCCCAGTACTACTGCTACCCAGCTTAACACACCTGCCTCTGCCTTTCTTGGCCCAATTCTATAAGCCACTCCTTTTACCAAATTTGGACCATGAGCAATATTCGCTTTCTCATCAAGATTTATTACTTCAAAATCAAGACTCAAAAACGAAAACAACAGAACAATTAATAAAATCCTTGAGATCAGTTTTTTGTTCAACAAAACGATCTCCTCCTTCCCTTTTTTTAATATTGCAAAAAATTTTGCATATTTGCCAAAATTTTTGTGTCTTAAATTGACACCAATCTGGAATGAAGTCATCAGTTTACTTCATTCCGAATTGCCACCAACTTACCACACAACAACCCACCAAATTTGTAAACAATCAAACAATACCATCAAACTCCCAACACCAGGATTATCTCCCTTGGCCCTCCTCTAATATATCTTCAAAAAAATTATTATCTAACTTTGTATTCCTGCTCCACACCCGGCATAGTCAATTCCGACTGAATAACATTTGAGCCAGAACCAACCACATCAGTAGGAACACTCACACCACCAGGCATCTGCAAAGAACCTTCTACAATGTTCTCCTGCCCAGGCAATATCTCAGTTCCACCCGGCATTTGCAAAGACCCCTCAACAATATTTGAACTATTAGTTTTTATAACTTCTGATTGAAAACCTTCTATCTTGCCATCACTACCATCATTCATCTTTAATTCAGCTTCAATCACAGTCGGTGCTTGTGTACTGGTGTCATCTGTACCACCATTCATCTCAAGCTCGCTTTCAATGACTTTTGGATTAGATCCCTGGCTTGAAGAATCCTGTTCCAATTCATAATTTTCATACTCACTCCACCAATCACCACCAGTATCATCTCCACCCTCTGCTCCGTCACCATCCTCAGTCGTCGCCACCGGTATATCTTCCTGCACACCAGAAGTAGTCGGTGCGCTTGGTACAGTTGGCTCTTCAGTTAGAGGAGGCGTAGAATTATTTTCGGTAGTTACCGGCTTTTCACCAGTTTTCCAATCACTCATCAACTTCTCCGCATTCTCCGGATTCCCATAAAACTTACTCACATCATAATCCACATCAGGCGTCTCCTTTGACAAAATCCCATGATTACTATCATCAGCCAAATACTCACCAAATTTTTCCAGCGTATCACCAATACCATCATTATCCACATCTACCTCACTATGATGCAAGCCACCCGGCACCTTCACGACCTTGTCCGGAAACACTTTTGTATCAGCATCATCAGCTGGGTATTTTGTCTCATCAGTTTCCTCATCTGACTTATCCTCAGCTGTCTCCTCTGTACTCTCTTCCGTTCCCTCAGTATTATCAGTCGTATCCATCTCATCCGGAGTATTATAAGTCGGTCCAGGAACCGTATCGGTATCCTCATTGGTATCTTCTTCCTCCTCATCAGTCGACTCAGTCTCATCAGTATCTTCGGTACCAGAATCATCACCACCCTCATCCGCAGTATCATAAACTTCCACACTATTAGGTTGCTCCTCTTTCTCTTCCTCTGTCACATCTTCTTCCTCAACACCTTCTTCACTCTCCCTCTCAGATAAATCAATATCAAAATTATTTTGTTCCATATCACTAGCCGCGCCAGGATGCAACGGATCAACAAACCTGTTTGATTCTCTTACCGGTGCCTGCTTGTCCATACCCGCCAAACCATCTTGATTTTCAGTCATCGCGTCAGATTTCAGAAATGGAGAAACAAAAAACATAAATGACAAAGTAGCCGCCGCCATCTTGCCTTTGGAAAACTTCTTGGCTCCTGCCAATTTTCTTTGCAAAAATTCACTCCAGGAAACATTGGACTTCACTACCGGTGCTTTTTCCCAATTACTCAAAATACTATTATATTGATCCCCAATCTTTTTCTTGGCTTCTTCACTAGCAGTAATATTCAAACTTTCCCCCTCAAAAAACATCTTGATACCACTAGCGGGAGTAGATTGAACCTTTTCTGCAATTGTGATAGCAAAGACTGGCGGACTTTACCCAACTTCTTCATATCCATCGTGTTACCCACTACCTTGGCTTCATCTACCATAGATAGATAAGCTGCCAATTCCTCAGTACTATAATTAGAGCCGTTTTCAGCGATCTTTGTATCAAGTCGGCTTGACACCGAATTCTTTTTGCCCGTAAATTTCGCATCCACCATAGACAAAAGCTCATCAGCCGTATACGCACTTCGGCCGGATTCGCCGTTCAAGACTTTATTGACAGATAATTTAGCTTTTTCCAACCAGGAAACACCCCTTTTGACCGCATTTTGCAATCCGGGACTACTCTCCATAAAACTATTGTTCAACACCTTATTCAACCAGCTACCTTGAGTCTTTTTCTCCGCATAGACGTTTACACTCTTACTGATCACTTCATTCACCTTTAACTGATCTGCATCTTCAGTTTTCACGTTTTCCACCCTTTTTTCACCAGCAATCCATCTTTTGAGCCGATTTATCATGCTTGTCTTTTCTTTCTTTGGCTCATTAACTGGGTTATTTTCATTGGGAAATTCCAAAGATTCGTTGCTCTTTGGCTGTTCAAAAACTTTGTTCTCTAAAGTATTTTTCATCATCATTTATAATTAACAAATACAATTTTTTTCGTTACACCCAAAGTACCACATGACATGTTATATGTCAAGGGTTTAATATTGGGTAACGGCGGAGATCCCTGATCCCTAGCGTGAATACACTTAGGGCCTGGGATGACACCATAAAAAAACCAATCAATAAAAATCTTTTATGAAATTATTTACCGACATTTCCTTTTTTATTTATAAGCATCCTTCCTGTGTCCGATCCTGATCACCAACACCACCAACTTACCACGCATAACCTCATATATAATCCGATACGGCCAGACCCGATAGGACCACAACTTCTTGTATTTCCCTACCAGTTTTTTACCCACAGTCGGATCTTGACCCAAGGCCACCAGCGCCAGCAAAATCTTGCGTCGATGTTTCTTGTCTATGCGATTGAATTCCTTTTTTACTCTCTGCGGAACAATAACTTTATACTTTTTTTTATTTGTCATTTTTATCAATCAAATTACTCAGTTCACTATAATTCCCTTTGGCATATTCCTCTCTCGCTTTTTTCAAATCCCGCTTCAATTCCGGAAAATCCTTGATCACCTCCAAAGTTTCCATCCATGATTCAAATTCCTCAGCCGACAAGAGCACTACTTTGGGCCGTCCCCTGTCAGTCAAAGCATAAAAAACTCCCGGTTTTTGTACTTCATTGGCAATTTCAAATATCTTGTTACGTGCTTCTGAAATCGATAATGTTGTTTTGGTGTTCATTTTTACATAATAGTTATTAAATAATTACACGTACATTATAACGTACATAAGTTTGTATTTCAATTATTTCAAACATCCTCTTTATATTTGTCATCCCAGGTCTGCCCCTACATTATTCATTTTTCATTATTCATTTCCTGCGACATATATCGTAATATTCACATTTTTTGCATTTACTGTCATCCCCCACACAATCAAATTTCAAATGAAAAATCCCCTGCCAGACTTCGCGAATTTGCTTTTTTAACTTATCAGTATCATCCTTGGTAATTTTGAACACTTCTTTCTTGTATTTACCACTAGGCATTGGCTCCACAAAATCAAGTTCGCAATTGACAATCTTGAAAGGAAATCGATGTGAAATGTCGCCCAATATCTTGTAGAAAACAAGCTGGCGAAAATAATCACCATCACTGCGTTTAGTCTTGCCCATAATATCATTTCGGCTCTTGGGCTAACCCGTTTTGTAATCCACCACCGTCACACTCTCCCCATCCCCATCTTCGATCAATTCAATCCGATCCACTTTCCCCGTCAACATTATCCGCCTATCAAGCAACACCGTCCCTTTGGCAAAATTGTATTCATTGTACAAGGGCACTCGAAAATCCTCTTCATAAAAATTATAATAACCCAGCAATACTTCCTTGCCTTTCTTTAAAAGGTCTTTGAATTCAGTTTTTGTAACAACCTCTCTCCTCAAACCTTCCTCAAAATATTCAGCCAACTTACCACCCTTTTGCACTTTCTTGTATTTCTTCAAATAAATATAAAAATTTTCCAACGCATGATGAATTGCCGACCCGAAAGCCAGTGGCAATGATTTGGCTTT
>JAHJAL010000134.1 GCA_018814055.1 Patescibacteria group bacterium | reverse complement strand
TCAAAAAATCCTTTATCAAAATCAAAATCCACCCTATAATCCATTGCCTCCCACTTATCAGAATGCCATTCACTCGCCCGATAAACCGGAAAGGACACATTCGCGTCAAATTGCGACACAATCGGCTCACCCGTCAAATCACATTTTCGCTTATATAGTTTTCTCCCATGCCGAAATGCCAGTCGCCGCCGCGACCGATCCACCGGACACAACCGGGGCTCCTGTACCCCCATCTTGGCATAAAACTCCCTACCATCTTCCGTAATTTCAAAATTCTCCCCACATTCAACACACTTCGTCATAGTACTCCTATAAACTTATTGTTCAACTACTCAATTTTACCAAAAAAACCAGCCAAATAGCTGGTTCCCATTACCCAATCATATTATCGCTTATGATCAAAAAATACGCCGCCACCAACTTTTATTCCCACTTATCTGCTCAATTTGTTTATTAAAATCATCTTCAATACTAAATTCTACTCGCTTATTAACATGCTTCTGAAACCTATAGGTACTCACATTAGAAGAACTGTCATCAAAAAATAAACCCCTCAAATAATCCTTTGTTTGATCGTAAGCCTTTTTGACAAAACCAACCGCCCGACAAAACCAACCGCCCTTATCTTCTTTTACCACCTTCTGTGAGCCTGATACACCCCCAACTATACCCTCAAACTGAATTCTGACTTCTTTGGACAATTCTTCCTTGCCTTGAAGATCACCATAAACACCCGCCCGAATTCCATCCCTAATATTTCCAATCTCAATCTGTTTGCTTTCCAATCTCCTTGCCCTTCTTTTTCCTAGCATTCCTAGAGTATAACTTACATCAATATTACCAAAATCACTCGAATCCAACTTGACCCTCTTAATAATCTGGGGCTCAACATCTGTGCATTTTTTTTCTAAAAGTCCAATATTCATAGTAGTTGTCACTAACTTATTTTATTCCATTCTACCAAACTACACATCCAAAACCAATAGTATCATTTTATATATCAAATTCACACAACCAAACATCAGCTTGATATATAGCGAATATTCATGTAAATTAGGCTTTGAAGCATATATTCATTGATTATAATTTTTTAATACTCTGATATGACCTTTAGTAAAGGTAATGAACCCGATAAAAAAATTGACGTAACAAGCAATATTATCGAAGTCTACTCCTTTGGCACAGAAAAAACCGTGCCTTTGCCTGATAAATTAAAAAACACTATACCGGCTCAAACACCCCCAGACACTAGGTCCAAAAGTATAATCAAAATTCCGGAAAATATATCTCCGGAAACACCTCAACAGATTGTGCAATCCCATATCGAGCGAGAAATACTTCCCGCCATTGGCCGCCTGACCAATACCAACCAATTCAAACTCGACCTCTCTCCTACCGGTATCAACTATTTCGCCAAATACATTTTCAATGAAAAGATCGACAATATATACCAAAACAATAAAAAATGTGAAAAACTGATCATTGATACCACTGCCCAAAGCCTATTCAAACAAATCGAACGAGACAACCTGGTCAAAAACTTTGATCGCTTGAGAAACAAAATCAAAGAAGAGCTGGAATTTGCTATCGCCAATATCTGGTACAAAATTCAACTCGTTTCAGTCGAAAAAAAATTCACTGAAAACCTAAATCAAAAACCCCTGCTCAAACCAATATTCCTCTACCGCGAACTTCGTCAAACCGCGTTCACCAATATCATCAAGCAATACGAAAATATCAAATCCAGCGAGATCAAAAACAGAACCATCGTCGAAATCAAAGGAATAAACCAACCATATCCAATCCAGGAAAGAATAATGTCCAATATCAAAAAAATCCCCCAAATTGTTGTTTGGGGCGGTGTTGATCCCGATGAAAAAAAGATACACCAATTCCTGTCCAACTTCAAAAAATGGTCAACCCGAATTGATATGCAAAACTGCCTGGCCAAAATCGATTGTCACCAACAAAAAGTTGAAAATATTTTTGCTGCGATCGACAAATCTTTACAAAACATTGCCGACTGCGCCAACCATCAAATAGAGCAAATCGCCACTGAAAGCGAGATTGATAAATATGAACGCATCCAGCAAAATGTGTATTCCACCGATATTGCTATCGCCAACCTCAAACAAAAAAGAACATATGCAATCTAACAACCAATAAATCCCAGCTTTAAAAAAGCTGCAAACACTCTAAATAAATTCTTTGTCTATATCACACTCTTCTGATAACACTCCTCGCAATAAACCTTTCTTCGCCCGCCATAGCCTTGCGCGTCGGCGGGTCCATCCGGCCCATACGTCGTCTCAAACTCCACCGGACATTGATTACTATCATGCCCATGTCCTCCCTCCTCACACATACACCGTCTCTTCCACAACTTCCTTGGTTGTCTTCTCACAAACCTCTGCTCATACCTAACCATCGGATGCGCCGTTGGAATCGGCAACCCATGCTCAATATAAAAAGCCACCTCCTGCGATATCAACCGAAACGGCTTGCCGCTAACTTCACACCGGATGATTCCCTTCAATAATTCATCCAATTCCACCTGCGCATTGGAATTCTTCTTCGGATCATAACTGGAAATATTCTTCGGCTCATAAAACAGCCCATCATATTTCAACCCAAAATCCTCATCCAACCACTCCACCCCCAACTTCGCCGCTCCCTCTTTCAGCAAAGGATAATACTCCTGCGCTGCACTTTCGTTATATACAAATGGGGACATACTATACGGAAAATATTCACCCCATTCCGCCCTCTTCTGCATATGTTCAATAATTCTAGCTACCAACTTTTCATATTCTTCTTTATTATACTGCTTATTCAACACACAATATTGTTTATGTTTCAATCCCACACAACCAAACAAATCCTTATTACCTGCCATACAATTCAAACTATAAAACACATCATTCGACTCATAACAACACATCACCGTAAACAACATATGATTACAATTTCTACCAGCTGATGTGGCCTGATAACTCCACTCCAGATTATGACCAAAATTACTGATGTCCTGACAATTTCTGTTACCCCCATTGAGATTCATACAATATTTCAAATTTTCTCCCCCATTGATATCAAAACATACCTGACAATTTTTGCAATCAGTCAAATTTTCCCCTGTACTATTTTCAGTATTTATCTGCTTGGCAAACCTAATTGGCAATGATTGATAAAGACCATCCAATTTGTCTTTGAATTTATCAACATTCTCCCCCAACAGGCTTAAATCTGTTATAAATTGTTCATATTCTTCTTTCGTTTTCTCTTCATTAAACAAATAATACTGTTTATTGCGCAATCCCACACAACCAAAACAACTCTGACAACCTTGCGCGTTTCGAGAAAACATCACCTCGCGACAATTAGTACTATCTTGACAATAAAACGATCGATACATACCAGTACAGTCAACACATTCATAACAACCTTCACAATTTGTCACTGTGAAACAATCCAAACAATTATTTGAACCGTATATCGCATCACAATAATAAATATTTTCACTATTCATCGCATTGAAACACAGATACGCATTCCTTACATGATTCGCCCCGTTAATAAAATCGGCATTCTCATTTGTCCCGTCCGAAATCGCATG
>JAHJAL010000133.1 GCA_018814055.1 Patescibacteria group bacterium | reverse complement strand
GGATATATTGGAATGAGCGTATCGGTCAGAGCCAATGTTCGGACAACCCAAGCAGCTAAAGGTGGTTTGGCGGCAGCTTTGGCCGTGGCTTTCAATGGAGGAACAGTAACGGGTTTGATGGTGGTTGGTCTGGGTCTATTCGGAGTGGCCGGGTATTTCTGGTTGACCGGCGCGAATAGTGCCGCGGTGGATGGTTTGATTGGTTTGGGTTTTGGCGGTAGTTTAATTTCAGTATTTGCCAGGTTGGGTGGCGGAATATTCACCAAAGGTGCCGATGTGGGAGCTGATTTGGTTGGGAAAGTCGAAGCGGGTATACCGGAAGATGATCCTCGGAATCCGGCGGTAATTGCGGATAATGTAGGGGATAATGTGGGTGATTGTGCAGGCATGGCGGCTGATTTGTTTGAGACTTACGCAGTGACAGCTGTGTCGGTCATGTTGTTGGCAAGAATTTCATTTGTAAACAATGACAATGCTCTGGTGCTACCATTGGCGATGGGGGCAGTCGCGATTTTGAGCTCAATCATAGGTTCGTTTTTTGTGCGATTGGGAAAAGACAAAAAGATTATGGGGGCATTGTATTTGGGATTAATAGTTGCCGGGTTGGTGTCGGCGATTGGCTTCTTGGCGGTGATATATTATTTGATGGCCAACAATGGCGTATATTCGTATGCAAACATTTTTGTGGCAGCTTTGATAGGATTGATAGTAACTGGGTTGATTGTGGTAATTACTGAGTATTATACGGCAAGTAATTTTCGACCGGTGCAACGAATTGCCGAGGCATCCAAGAGCGGTCACGCGACAAATATTATTGCTGGTTTGGCGGTAGGAATGGAATCAACTTTTTGGCCGGCGATTGTGATTGTATTGGGTATTTTGTTTAGTTATTCGATGGCTGGTATTTATGGTGTTTCGATAAGCGCGATGGCAATGTTGTCGATGGCGGGCATTATTGTGGCCATCGATGCATATGGCCCGATTACTGATAACGCGGGGGGAATTGCGGAGATGTCAGGCTTGGGTGAAGATGTGAGAAGTGTAACTGATGCTTTGGATTCGGTAGGGAATACTACCAAGGCGGTGACCAAGGGCTATGCAATTGGGTCAGCGGCTTTGGCGGCGGTGGTGTTGTTTGGGGCTTACGCGGATGAAGTGGAAGCAAAATTAGGTGGGGTGGTCAGATTTATGATCAGTGATCCTTATGTGATAGCCGGATTGTTTGTGGGGGCTTTTATTCCGTTTTTGTTTAGTGCTTGGTCAATGGAGGCTGTTGGTAAGGCGGGATCAAAAGTGGTGGAAGAAGTGAGGCGACAGTTCAAACAAATCAAAGGTTTGATGGAGGGAAAGGCAAAGCCGGATTATGCCAGGGCGGTAGATATTGTAACCAAAGAAGCTCTCAATCAGATGGTCTGGCCGGCTTTATTGCCAATTGTAGTGCCGATCGTGATAGTGGTGGTAGGTTATTTTTGGTTGGAGTCTGGTCAGGGAGCGGCTATGTTGGGAGGGGTATTGGTCGGCAGTATTGTCACCGGATTTTTTGTAGCGGTTTCCATGACGTCAGGGGGTGCGGCCTGGGATAATGCCAAAAAATACATTGAAGCGGGAGAGTTTGGCGGTAAGGGTAGTGAAGCGCATGCGGCGGCAGTGACGGGAGATACGGTGGGTGATCCTTACAAGGATACAGCTGGTCCAGCGATCAATCCGATGATCAAGATTTTGAATATTGTGGCTTTGTTGTTGGTCAAGTTTTTGAAATAGGTATTTCTTAGCGCAATTAATGTAAAACCCCGCTATTATTTTGGCGGGGTTTTTTAATTTGGTATTAATGTAAATATGATAAAGTGGAAATGTTTGCTAGTTTATGGGTTGTGTGAATTATTCGGGTATCAAATATTCTTCTTTTTAACGCTTGGAGTTTTATTGGTACAATTATGGTTATTTTCGGCTAACCTTTATTGGCGATATTATATGTTTGTTTACTAACCGCTGTAAAAAGAAGAATATTTGATACCCGAATAATTCACACAACTCGTGTATTAATGTAATAATGGTGGCTAAAAAAGAAAGTAAAAAAATTGATGTTAGGCAGAAGACAAAGAAAAAGGTCAAATTGACCAAACGACCGAGTGAGGTAAGTGTGGATAATTTGCGATGGTTTGTTCTGTTTCTGGCTGCTTTTTTATTATTGGCCTTGGTATTGTTTTGGGCGGTGGAGTTGGTGTATGCCCACAAAGTTGCGTATGGATTAAAACTTGGTGGTGATAATTTGGGGGGGATGACCAGGGAAGAATTGAATGATTATCTTGAAGGAAAGCGGGTGAATATTGTTGATGGATTAAAGATGACTGGTGATAATTTGGATGAGAATACTGTATATTTTTTGGGAGATATGGGTATATGGTTGGATATTGATAAGTGTGGTAGTGATATTTGGGGATATGGAAAATATAATAGTTGGTTGACTAGGACGTTGAATAGGGCGAGGGCGGTGAGTGGGAGTTTAGAATTTAAGTGTCAAGTTGATTTTGATCGATTGGATTATAATAATTGGTTGGGAATTTTGCGGGAAAAAGTTAATCGACCGGCTGTGTCGGCTTCTATTGAGAAAAGAGATGGCGAGTTGGTGATAATTTACTCAAAAGAGGGGTTGGTGGTTGATGAGAGCAGACTGCTGAATGATTTGGAGGATAAGTTATCAGTACTGGATTTTGGTGTGGTTGATTTGGTACAGGTGGTTGACAGTCCAGCTATTTCTGATGAAATGGCTTTGGCGACTAGGGAATTGGCTCAAAGGGAAATTAATCAGTCGATGCAGTGGGTCTATGAAGATTGGGTGATTGATGTGTATGACGATGTGATTTTTGATATGTTGTATTTTGAACAGAGAGAATTAAATGAGGGTATAAATCAAAATTACTTTAAGCCCAATGAAGATGGTCAAGTGATGTACGTTGGCTATGATTTGTCGGCGGTTGATAAATATTTGAATGATAATGCCTGGATGTTCGAGGATAAACCAGTGGATGCTAAATTGGCGATGATGGAGGATGGGCCGGTGGTAATTCAAGAGGGCACAACTGGTCAGATGGTTGATCGGACAAGATTGATTGAATATTTGGAATTGCATATGGGGGAAAATAAAGGTGAAGTGGAATTGCCGGTGGAGTTGATGGAGTCAGTGATATCTGGAATGAATATCGATGATTTGGGAATCAAAGAACTGATTGCCAGTGGTTCATCTGATTTTAGTTATTCGCCGGCTAATCGAATACATAATATTGGGGTGGGAGCGGATAATTTTGATGGTATGGTGGTGGCGCCGGGAGAGGAGTTTAGTTTTACCAAACTTTTGGGGTCGGTTGATGCGGCTAGCGGGTATTTACCTGAGTTGGTAATTGCCGGTAACGAGACGCGTCCGGAATACGGTGGTGGTTTGTGTCAGGTTTCAACTACTATGTATAGAGCGGCTTTGGATGCCGGTTTTCCGATTACCGCTCGATCTCCGCATCGATATCGGGTGAGTTATTATGAGCCGGTAGGTCTGGATGCGACAGTGTATATACCCAACCCGGATTTGAGGTTTGTCAATGATACGAAACATTATATTT
>JAHJAL010000132.1 GCA_018814055.1 Patescibacteria group bacterium | reverse complement strand
CGGGTGTAGATACATTTTCCTTGCCGGTTGCCTCTACCTATTCCGCGGCCCGTCATCGGGCCGGCGCCGGTAGGACCGGTTCCGTCTAGATTTGGCATGATATTTACCTCATCAAATTAAGAAATAAATGGTTGCAAAAGGAGTGAGTCGCGACTTACCCCTACGTCAATCATTTATTTTCAAGGCCTTGCTTTTGATCAATCCTTCCGCGATTTTTTGCCGGGCATCGGAAAGAACTCGATGAATGGTAGATTTGGAAATTTTCATTTTTCGGGCGGCTTGTTCCATGTTCAATTCTTCCAAATCACACAGGCGGATTGCTTCCATTTCGTCGGGATTGATTTCGATTGTCTCAAGTTGTTGTAATGGGATGCCGCGGGGCTTGAAGTATTTGGCTTGGGGGGAGAATCTGATAAAGCGGTGTTTGCGTGGTCGTGGCATGGTTTTTAAAATTATTAATTATAAACTCGGTATTGTGGGATATTTCCCTTTACTGATCTCAGTCTAGCATGTTTTGGGATATGTTTCAATACTTTTTTTGATTTTAAAGGATATTGCAGTAAAATAGAGTATTAGCATTAATTAATCAATATGGATATATTGAGAAAAGTGTTTCAGAAAGATAAGATTATAAAAGAAAATGATAATAAAAAAACAGAAAAGAAAGAGAGAAAATATGCTTTTGTTAAGCCAAATGAGATGTTCAAAAAAGATACTCTCGAAGAAGAGATAATGTATATTTATCAGCCAGAAAAAATTCCATCAATAAAATTAGATGAAGGCAAAGAAGTTGTTCTGGACAATACTATTCTCCGGAATAAGTTAGAGGACAGTATTTATAATATTCACGACGATTACATAATTACTTTCAATAAAAAAATGCCAAAAAAATACTTTGTATCTGCATTGAAAAATTTTAAAAGTCAACTACCCCATGATTCCGGTATGATTAATGCAGAATATAAATGTTTTCGCGACAGTTTGTTGGCCGAGGAAGATAGCGGGCCTCTAGAAACGAGGACTGCTTTCTTGAGGATCTTGGCGAGTTGTATGAGTAAAAATAGTCAAGAATATTTACAAAAGGTGGAATCATTGGGGAAAAGCAGCGATGATGAATGGAAAGTAATTACTCATGTAATGGGGGAAAAAAATATTGCTGAATTGTTCAATATGGAAAATATTTTTTATCAATAAGGTGATATTAAGTAATTTTTCTTGTCAAAGATTTTTAAAATGTAATATGCAAAAAAAAGTCATCAAATTTTTTGTGCAAGGGAGAGTAATGAGACTAAAAAAAGAAGACTGATATTTTATTTACGTCTTCTTTTATTTGTTTTGTCAATTGATTTCATTTATTCTATAAGTATAAATTATTACTGGTTAATCTTGTTTATATTATGAAATATAAGGAAATTGACAATAAGCAAAAATTGCCGACGTTGGAAAAAGAGGTTTTGAAGTTTTGGCAGGAGGATGAGACTTTCAAGAAGAGTTTGGATATCAGGGAGGGAGCCAAGGATTTCATATTTTACGAAGGGCCGCCGACGGCCAACGGGATGCCGGGAATTCATCATGTGCTGGGAAGGGTGTTTAAAGATGTGATTCCCAGGTACAAAACGATGAAAGGATATCGGGTGGAGAGAAAGGCCGGGTGGGATACGCATGGTTTGCCCGTGGAGTTGCAAGTGGAGAAGGAATTGGGGTTGAAAGACAAAAATGAGATTGAAAGTATTGTAAAGGGTGATAAAAGACAAAGCATTATAGAATTCAATCATAAATGTCAGGAGTCGGTTTGGAAATACAAGGATTTGTGGGAGAAACTGACCGAACGGATGGGTTATTGGCTGGATATGGATGATCCATATGTGACATATCACAATGATTATATCGAAAGTGTGTTGTGGGTGTTTGCTCAGATTTTCAAGACCAAGGGTGAAAATGGTGAGAGTTTGGTTTACAAAGGTCACAAAATTTTACCTTTTTGTTACCGCTGCGGCACTGCCCTATCCAGTCATGAAGTAGCGCAGGGTTACCAGACCGTCAAAGATAATTCTATTTATTTCAAGCTGAAGGTTGCTGGAGAAGAAAATACATATTTTCTGGTTTGGACGACTACTCCCTGGACCCTGCCGGGTAATTTGGCTTTGGCGGTGGGTGAGGGTTTTGTGTATGTCAAAGTCAAATACAATGATGAAAAAATGATATTGATCAAGGATCGTCTGAGTGTATTGGACGGTGATTATGAAGTTTTGGAAGAAATAGATGGCAAAGACCTGGTGGGTATAAAATACGAACCATTGTTTGGTGTGACGGGGGAAAAAGACAAAGCTTATTTTGTGATCAAAGGAGATTTCATCAATACCGAGGAAGGTACGGGCATTGTGCATATTGCCCCGGCGTTTGGTGAGGATGACGCCCGGGTGGGACAGGAGAATAATTTGCCCAATGTGGAAACGGTAAATCTGGAGGGCAAGATGGTGGCCAAAGTGCCCGGTGAGGGGATGGCGGTCAAGAAAAAGAATGACCAGAATCGTTATGCGGTGGATGATTTGATTATGGCAGATTTGAAAAAGAGGAATCTGCTTTTGAAAGAGGAATTATATGAGCACGAATATCCGCATTGCTGGCGGTGTGATATGCCGTTGATTTATTATGGCAAACCCAGTTGGTTTATCCGGATGAGTGAGTTGTCAGATGATCTGGTAAAGAACAATGAAGCCATAAACTGGATTCCGGCTCATATCAAAGATGGTAGATTTGGGGAATGGCTCAAAGGGGTGAAAGACTGGGCGATTTCTCGTGATCGATACTGGGGAACCCCATTGCCGATTTGGACTTGTGAGAAATGTGATAGTCATCAAGTAATAGAATCAGTCAAAGAAATCGAAGAAAAGTCGGGGTTAAAATTGAAAGATCTGCATAAACCATATATTGATGAAGTAGAGTTTGATTGTGAGTGTGGTGGTAGAAGTAAACGGGTAGAGGAAGTTATAGATGTATGGTTTGATTCGGGATCAATGCCTTTGGCTCAATTCCATTATCCAAATCATACAGACCCGAAGACAAAAGAAAAAATTGATTCGGGCAAATATTTTCCGGCAGAATATATTGCCGAGGCGATTGATCAAACGCGGGGCTGGTTTTATACTCTGCATGCGATTGCTACAATTTTGCACAAGGCGGGTAAGGTACCAACCGGATATGCGTACAAAAATGTGATTTGTCATGGCCATATCCAGGACGAGCATGGCAAAAAGATGAGTAAATCCAAGGGAAACATCGTCGATCCGTTTGCCATGATGGATAAATACGGGGCGGATGTGGTGAGATGGTATTTGATAACAATCAATCAGCCGGAACTTTCCAAAAGATTCAGCGAAAAAGGATTGCAGGAAGTAGTTAATCGGGTTTTCAGAATGCTGCGGAATTCATACAGTTTCTTTGTTTTGTATGCCAACACGGATGACTGGCAACCGCAGGATAAATGGGATTCGGATAATATGCTGGACCAATGGATTGTGTCTGAGATGAATATTCTGATTCGGGATGTTGATGACAAATTAAATAATTATGATATGTACAGTGCGGCCAATCTGATTGATAAATTTTTGGACAATCTTTCCAACTGGTATATCCGCCGATCCCGCCGTCGTTTCTGGAAAAGTGAAAGTGATGAAGACAAAAATAATGCCTACCAGACTCTTTATACGGTTTTGGTTGAATTATCCAAATTAATGGCACCGTTTGCTCCGTTTATTTCGGAAGATATATTTATGAATTTGACCAAGCAGGAAAAGGGTTCCGTTCATTTACAGGATTACCCGGTGAGTGACGAAAAGTTGATCGACAAGGATTTGAGTGACCAAATGGATTTTGTGCGCAAATCGGTGGAAGCCGGCTTGGCGGCCAGAGCCAAAGCGGGAATCAAAGTCAGGCAGCCACTGAATAAATTGACGATTAAATCGGATACAAAGCTTGAAGATGAACAATTGATTGATTTGATCAAAGATGAAGTCAATGTCAAAAATGTCGATTTCGTAGCGGCGCAGCCCGCCGCGGCGGGCTCGCCCTTGGAGGCGGATTTGGATACAGAAATCACTGGCGAACTTAAAATCGAAGGTCTTTCGCGTGACATTGTCCGTCACATTCAGCAAGCTCGTAAGGAAGCTGATTTTAATGTTGATGATCGGATTGAGGTGAGTTATACGACCGATGAGGAGATGATAGAGAAATCTTTTGGGGAGCATAAAGATTATATTATGAAAGAAGTGTTGGCCCAGAAT
>JAHJAL010000131.1 GCA_018814055.1 Patescibacteria group bacterium | reverse complement strand
CAGTTGCTCTTTGGACATTTCCAAACTAAATAACGCTACCGGAATCTTTTTCTCCACTGAGATATGTTGAGCAATATTCAATGCCAACGATGTTTTACCCATACTGGGCCGAGCCGCCAAAATAACCAAATCACTCTTTTGCAGACCAGACAATAAATGATCCAAGTTTTTGATACCTGTGGGCACCCCCCGCACCTGACCCTTGTTTTTGTGTAACTGATCAATCCTTTCAAAAGAACTCATCAACACATCACGAATCACCACAAAATTTTGATCACCCGCGACTCGGGAGATGGAAAACAAATTCTGCTCAGCTTTATCCAAAATTATTTCCACATCGTCACCTTCGTCATAAGCCATTTGGCTAATATCGGCCGATACCGATATCAAAGATCTCAAAATAGACTTCTGTCTGACAATATTTGCATACGAGATCACATGAGCCGCTGACGGCACACTATTGACCAAACTTGATAAATAACTGGCCCCACCCACCGCCACCAATTTATCCTGACGCTCCAGCAATTCAGTTATGGTAACCAAATCAACCGGCTCTCTCTTTTCATACAACTGCACAATAGTTTCATAAACAACCCGATGACTGTTTTTATAAAAATCTTTTGGCCTGATAATATCCGATACCTTTATCACCGCGTCTTGATCCAAAAGCAAACAACCAAGTAAAGACTGTTCCACCTCCAAGCTCTGAGGCGGCAATTTAAAATCATTTCCCTTTTGATTGACAGTATCTGACATTTTTATTCGATTATTTCCCCATCAAATATCTCAACTACATCTTCAATTATTCTATCTCCTGTCGCATGCTTCATGTCATTGTCCATTTTCTGTTTTGACCGATCTTGCATTTTCTGTTTATCTTCTTTGCGCCCCAACTCTCCCACCACCCTGCAACTTTCCCCGTAAACCTCACGAAAAACATCAAACAATAACTTACTATTTTCTGACTCATTAATTTGATTAACCTGTAAACTATAAGGCAAAAACAACACCAGATCACCCGACCTTGAAAAATCATATGTTCCCATCCCCAACACCGAGGACAAAACCGGTTTTTTTGATTTAACCCTTTCGACAAACACCCCCCATTTATCTTTTACCTGATCTCTGGTTAAATTATGAGACTTTTTTAGCTTATTTTCTACATTTACTCCAGCTCCTGACTTCTCAACCACCTCAACATCTTTGGCCGCAACAACAGTTCTATTCTCTTCAACAATTTTTTTCTCCTCAAATATTTTTTCACCCTCCGACAAGTTTAATTCCAAAAAACATTTATTCACAAACATTTCAAAATAAAGTGAATCAATCTCAAACTTCCTTTTTTTCACCTCCTCCAATATCTCCAGCATCAAAACGAGATTGCCAATTTCAACTTTTTCCAACTCGGACATCAATTCAATTCCTTTGCCACCTTTTAAGCCATCTTTATACAAAATCATTCGGCGCAGAGAATCCTCCAGACCACTCATAAAACGAAACAAATCCACGCCTTTATCATTTACCTGTTGATAATAAAATTTGAGTACCTTAACAATGCTACCGGTAAAAAACAACCGCCAAATCTCCCAAATTATTTTCTCATCAACTATTCCCAAAACCTGCATCACCTCCGACTTTCCAATCTCTCCCATATCCATTATCAACAACTGTCCCAAAACACCCAAAGCATCCCGCATACTGCCCGATACGCTTGCGGCAATATACATTGCCGCCTCCTCCTCAATCACGACATTCTCACGTCTGGCAATGTCAATCAAATGATTAGTAATGTCCTTTTGGCTTAAACGTCGAAAAAAGAAGCATTGACACCTGGATACCACCGTCTCCGGCACTCTTTCTATCTCTGTCGTCGCCAAAATAAACACCGCGTGCTCCGGTGGCTCCTCCAAAGTCTTCAACAAAGCATTGAACGCTTCTCTGGTCAACATATGTACTTCATCAACTATTATCACCTTTTTCTTTGATTGGGTCGGAGCAAAACTCATCCCCTCCTGTAAAAATCGAACGTCATCAATCCCCCGATGACTGGCCGCGTCCACCTCAATCAAATCCAAATTTGATTGAGCTAACAATGATTTACAACTCCGGCATTGATTGCAAGGATTACCGCCACCATCAATCGATTCACAATTAACCGCCCTGGACAATATCCTGGCCACGGACGTCTTGCCCACTCCCCGTGGACCACTAAGCAAATAAGCATGCCCTACCTGGCCAGTCTCAACCGCCCTTTTCAAAGTTTTGACCACGCTCTCTTGTCCAACCACCTCATCAAAACTCATTGACCTATATTTTCGATACAATACCAAGTTTGACATAACAAAACAATCTAAATCGAGTAAAACTCGATCCTCCTTTTTTGATAAATTATTATTCACTTACCAATTAATATTACAATACATCAAACTGCCACTGCAGAAACCTGGCTGCAATACCGTTTATATCGGTCGAATAAACAAACAAATAAACCTTCACTTCCTCCGACCACCCATCAACCGACACCTGATCCAGTACCTGCCACTGCTTTCCATCATCACTGTATTCAAACACCACTTCATCATCAATCTTTTTCATCCTGACATAAACCCTGACATCACGATAATTCTCATGATTAAACTTCAAAATCTGATCATCCTTTTTTTGCATCACATAGATAGAATTCGGCTGATCATCCGGACTCTCCAAAGAATGAGTGTCATATGAGCGAGATACCCTTACCCATTCGCCACTCTCGGGATCAATAATTCCTATTCCCGCGTGCTGAAAATCCACCCTCGGATCAAATTCATACTCCACATCCATCACAAAATCTCTATCAGTCAAAAAATATATCTTAGGTACATTGTCCAAAGCCGACCATTGGCTTGTCTGCCCTTCCGCCGTCAATATCAACTCTTCATAGACCTCGTCAATCTCAAAAGAACCGCCCTCGCCTCCCCCATCATCCCATTTCCAGAAATCATCAATCTCGCCATCATAAAAATTCTCAAAAAAACTCTTTCTTACCAATCTCTTATCAACATCTTCGGCAATACACTGGCAATCTTCTTGATTGGGACATTCTCCGTTTCGGCATATTCCCTCAAAACAAAATCCACTTCCACATCCAGCATCATCCGTACACACTTCACCGCACACGGCAAACTGATTCTCTTGCTTCAGCTTGTCCCCAAGATATATCCCCCCAACTATCACCAACCCAACCAGAATCACTGCCCCAATAATGATAATAATTTTCCTCATAAATACATCATATCATTTTTATTTTCAAGCTTTCACAACTTTTTACACTTCACTAATATTGCTCACCTTGCCAACATTCTCCGCTACTACCTGTGCCGCTTCATTGGCCTTTTTCTCTACATCATCATTCAACTCTTCCAATTGATAATCATCATATCTGCGAATAAATGCTTTTTGGATCAACCAATCAGCCAACCACGGATTCTTTGGCAATAAACTCCCATGCAAATAACTACCAACCGCATTCTGAAAAACCATACCCTCGGTACCGTCCTCACCGTTGTTTCCACGACCGATCAATGCCTTCCCCAATGGTTTCATATTGTCCCAATTAGCGTAAGTCCGACCGCTATGATTCTCAAAACCAACCAAATTATTTTTTTCACCCCCAATCTCAGATTCCACCACAACATTACCTATAAACCTCTCCTTACCCCCACGAGTATACGCATCAAACAAACCTGTACCCTCAATCCGATCACCCAAAGTAGGCTGATAGTATTTTGCCAACAACTGCATACCCCCGCATATAGCCAATAATGCAGCTCTCTTGTCAACAACTTGCCTATTTATCATCTTACCCACCGTCTTCAAATCCAAAGCCACCTCTATCTGATGAATATCTTGCCCCCCACCAAAAAAGAACAAATCCACGTCCTCAAAATTATACTTTTTATCACCAACATTATACTCGTCAATCACCACCTCACGACCCCGCCACTCTACTCTCTTTTTGATACATATAATATTTCCCCGATCACCGTAAATACTCATCATTCGGCTATACAAAAAACATACGCGTATATAGTCTTTATTCAACAATTTTTTTCTCCCAAATTAATCTTTCCAAAAACCCTCTGTAACACCCCTTTTTACCAAACATTCTCGAAATTCCAGCATACCGGTATATGTACTCATCAAATAAATTCTCTCCCCTTTGGCCGTATTAATTAAATCATCTATCAATCTATCATAATTTTTCTCTATTCCCACCCGTCCCAAGTCAAAATCGGCATATTTTACCCGCAACATCAATTCTTCCGCCCTCTTACCAGACAATGCCAACCAATTAACATAATTCTTCAGCTGCTCAAACTCCACATCCCAAATCCATGACACGTCCCGACCATCCGCATAGAAATCATTCAAAATAAAAACCATATTCAATGACTCTGATTCGCTTAATAAAGTCCGAATAAGCTGGTTAAAGCCTGTCGGGTTCTT
>JAHJAL010000130.1 GCA_018814055.1 Patescibacteria group bacterium | reverse complement strand
TATCTTTATTTCAAGATTTTCGGCAAACCTTTTTTCAAACCTTCTCCAGGTCTCTGATAATTTATGCAACAATACTCTTGTATTATATTTATTCACCAAAAATCCCTTGACATTTATTGTAATGCATGATAATTTTAGATTGAAGAATTATTTCAATATGCTCATAGACAAAATATCCAGCAGCTTGCTTATGGAGTAATTAGCTTTTTCGCCCTCCTTTGAGCTAATTTATATCCTCCATAGGCAAGTTGCTGGATATTTTTTTATTGTATTTGTTCATAGCATCTTCCACCGAGTTTTCTAAACAATAAATCAAAGCACTAACACAATTATCAATCACATTGGTAATCTTTTTTTGCTCCGCTTTGCCGAACTTTTCCAAAACATAAGCAGCCCCCTCGGCACTGGTCAACGCCCGCCCACCACCTGACCTGCCAATCCCAATTCTGAATCTGACAAATTCTCCTCCGATGTTTCTGATAATCGAATCCAGTCCATGATGACCACCACTCCCACCCCCCGGTCTAATACGCATGCTACCCATGGGTAGATCCAAATCATCACTCACTACCCAAACATTGTTATCCGGAACATCATAATATTCTTTCAACTTTTTGATCGCTCCACCTGATTCATTCATATATTTCATCGGCTTTTGCAACAATAACTTTTCATCCAAATATCTAGTTTCACAAATTTCACTCTCCATTTTTTTTTCCAATGACCATGATGAATTATCTCCATTCTCATCGATTTTCTTTAACAATTCATCAACCACCACAAACCCGACATTGTGTCGAGTTCCCTCATATTCCTTTCCCGGATTTCCTAAACCAACAATTAGTTTCATATATTGCAAACTGTATCAAACTTTATCAAACATGATCAAACAACCAATAGTTTTTACCCTTTATGTTTGATACTGTTTTAGAATATTTGTGAATGTTTTTACATTCCCGGTAATCCCAGATCCCCCGCCACTACCTTCATCTTCTCAGCCGCTACTTGTTGCGACTTCTTCAGCGCTTGAGTGATAGCATCCCGCAAACCTTTCTCCAACACGGCTGCCCCTCCCGGCACCATCAATCCGTCATCAATATGTATTTCCTCTATCTTCTGCTCCCCATTGAACACCACCGACACCTTGCCATCCAAGCTCGAAGCCTCAATCAAAAGATCCCTCAGCTCCTTCTGTATCTTCTTGGCCTGCTTCTGCAAATCATATAATTTCTTGGCATCCCCTATTTTTTGTTTGGCGTCATCAAAAAAACCCATAGTAGTAAATCCTAATCAAACATTAATAAACGTTTATAAACACTTACAAACATTGACAAACAAATGTTTATCAATGTTTCTACAACTTTTCCACCACCAAATCCATCTCGTGCTGATAATCATTCGGTAATTCCAACACAATCTTATACTCACCAATCTTCTTTTCTACTGTGTCCAAATCTACTTCATAGTCTTTCAGCTCAAATCCCATCTCTTTCAAGGCTTGCTTGATTTCTTTCACGGTCACTGAACCAAATAAATTACCCTCATCGGTCGCCTTCTTTTTGATGCTGATACTCTTTCCTTCCAAAGCAACCAGTTTTTCATTGACTTGTCCCATTTTCTTTTCCAAATTCTCCTTTATCTTCAAAAGGCGCTCCTGTTGACCCTTTATCTCCACCTCAGTCGCCACCACCGCCAAGCCCCTTGGCAGCAAATAATTCCTCGCGTATCCCGGACTCACTTCCAACACATCCCCCGGCTTGCCCAAACTATTCACATTGTCCAACAATAATATTTTCATAAAAAATCTCTTTAACATTTATAAATGCTTATCATTGTTTATTAATATCTCTTTCGCTTTTTCATATTGTAAATCCACATCCACCTCATCGTTTACCACCTCCACATCCGGTATTATCCCCTCCATTCTCAAATTTACTCCCATCGGAGTCAACCATTCCGCTACCGTCAACTTCAACACCGCTCCACCCGACAATTGCTCGACTATCTGAACAGATCCTTTACCATAACTTTTTTGTCCCACAATTTGTCCACGGTTATTGTCCTTGATCGCCCCGGCCAGAATCTCTGACGCGCTTGCGCTAAACTCATTTATCAACACCACCAATGCAATTTCTTCCAGCGCATCTCCCCCGACGGCATAATACTTCTCACTCGGAACAGTACTACTCCTCTCCTCAACAATCATACCATCCGCCAAAAACAAGTCAGCCACCTTTATCGCCGAATCAAAATATCCCCCCGGGTTACTTCGCACATCAACTATTATACCCCTAATACTATTCAAATCAACCAAAGCTAATTTGTCAACCAGCTCCCGGTCGGTATCGTCATCAAATCGATAAATTCCGATTGCCAAAATATCCTCATCCACGTTTACAAAAACACTATCAGCCACAACCTTGCTGCGCGTCAAAACAAACTCCTTCAACTCCTGATCGCGCAATATTGTAATCTTTACCGGTGTATCTTCCTCTCCTTTTATCTCACTGGCTATTTCTCCCAATGTCTCTCCCGCCACATCATGATCATCTACCGCCAATATGATATCTCCCGGCTTCAAATCAGCTTGCTTGGCTGGAGAATTTTCAATCACTGACAATATCACCACCTGACCATCCTTCAAAGTCATTTCCACACCAATACCCACATACTTACCATCCATGTCTTCCCAAAAACTTGCCGCTTCTTCCGGATCAAAAAACTCAGAATACGGATCATTTAAACCGGCCACCATTCCATCAATTATCCCGTACAATATTTCCTTTTTATCTATCTCGCCCAGATAATTCGCTTCAACAACCTCCCAAACATTTTCAAACAGATTCGGTTCAGTCAACAACACATCATCAAAACTCACCGATCCATCTTGTTTATGACCAATGCCCACGTAAGCACTCCCCAAAAAAAATGCTCCGGCAAATAACAAAAGAAACAGAATAATTTTGAAAACTGACGTTCTTTTCGACATATATACATTATATGGCTAAATCGCTAAATTGTTAAATTATTGAGCCGTGTGAATTATTTTGTTTGCTACTAAATTTATGTGAACGCACCTGTCTGAGCTCTCACGCTAATGTATATGATAAAAAGAGCGAGTCTGCGGCACATAAATT
>JAHJAL010000129.1 GCA_018814055.1 Patescibacteria group bacterium | reverse complement strand
GGGAGCAAATACTGATAATATTGAGGGTATAGCCGGAGTGTGTTGGCGGGCAAAAGTAATGCCGATCAAAGTAGCTAATGCATGGGGTTCAGCGCGCTTGTTCGACATTTCACAGGGTATATATTATGCAGTGGATAATGGAGCCAAGGTGGTAAATTTGAGTTTGGGGGCTACGATTGATCAGCAAAGCGTGAGGGACGCGGTTGAATATGCTTATTCGCATAATGTTGTTTTGGTTGGAGCTTCAGGAAATTCTGAGTCAAGTGGTCCGGGAGTAAATTATTTATATTATCCGGCAGCTTACGAGAGTGTGATCGCGGTTGGCGCGACTAATACGAATGATGAGGTGGCGGATTTGTCCAATTCTTCTTTTATATCTCATCGAGGGGGCGGTTTGGATATAGTGGCCCCGGGAGTGGAGATCATAGCTGCTACCAGAGATATAGGGTCTGATGTCTATGCTAGATATGATGGTACCTCTATGTCAGTACCACAAGTGGTTGGCGCGGTAGCTTTATTGTTGAGCGTTGATAATACATTGGGGGTGGATGAGATTACACAATTATTGCATGAATCAGCCGAGAAGGTGGTGGATATGACGGGGGATTTTGATACGAGATATGGCTATGGTCGTTTGGACGTTGATGGGTTATTTGAATTATTGGGTCAGGATAGTAATGATAACGATGGGGATTCAAATGATGGTGGTGTTTATGGTGATAATTATTTGGCTTCTTGGCAGCGGCAGTCCAATTATTGGTTTCTGCGTCCAGGGGAGAAGCGATCGGTCTGGGTAGAATTCAAAAATGAGGGAGATGCATTATGGGAGGTGACGGGTAACAATGCAGTTCATATGGCCACGTCAAGATACAATGATCGGAGTAGCGCTTTTTATGATAGTGCTTCCTGGTTGACCGGTAATCGGATAGAGATGTCAAATATTGAAAATGTAGCTCCCGGAGAAATTGCCAGGTTTGAATTTGACATTGTGGCTCCCATGACCCAGGGTGAGTATAAGGAATATTTTGGGTTAGTTACCGAGAATAAGTCTTGGATGAATGATATGGGTGTGTTTTGGGAGTTTAATGTTACCAGCCAGGATGTATATTCAGGTGTTTGGTATGATAAGTCGGATTATTTAACTTTGGACTTGGGGGATACCAGTACTAGTTGGATTGAGTTTTTGAATAATGGAACTGCGGATTGGGATTTATCAGGCGCTTATGCCGTTCATCTGGGGACTGATCGGCCGTTGGATCGTTCAAGTGATTTTTATGATAGTGATAGTTGGCTTTCCAATAATAGGGTTGAGCTGGATCAGACAACAGTTGTTTCCGGAGAGGTTGGTCGGTTTACTTTCGATGTCAAACCGGCCAAAAAAGGATTTTTCCGGGAATATTTTCGAATGGTGGTAGAAAATATGATGTGGCTGGAAGATTGGGGAGTGTTTTTGCAGTATCAAATAGTATAATTCTTTTATTATGGGTGAGTTTGTTTTCAATATATTTTTGCTTTTGTTTTCGTTTTATGCTCTGGCGAGAATAGTGGATTTGTTTTTTGTGGAGACGTTGGATATTATATCCAAAAGGTTGAGGTTGTCTTCGGATATTGCCGGGGCGACTTTTATGGCAGTGGGTTCGAGTGCGCCGGAGTTGTTTGTAGCGGTACTGGCACTGTTTCGAGCGACAGAACAACAATCTATTGGAGCCGGTACAATTGTTGGATCGGCCATATTCAATGTATTGGTGATAGTGGGGGCTTCAGGTTTGTTTAAAAGAGCAATTTTGACTTGGCAACCGGTTATCAGGGATTTATTGTTCTATATTGTGACGATTATTTTGGTTTTGTTTACCTTTGCCGATGGACAGATTACTATTGGGGATGCCTTATTGTACGTGGGAGTGTATGTGGTATATCTATTCTCTTTTGGTATTTGGAAGAAAATTTTTCCCTATACTATGAAAGCGGATGAAGAAGCTGCTTTGGCCGAGGATGATGCGCAGCAGAAGATGAGGAAAAGTAATTGGAATATAAAGAATTTTTTTGATAAATTTTTAACTTTGGTTTTTATTGATCTGAAAAAATTTCCCAGATTTTTTGTAGTTAATTTTCTGATATCGATATTGTTTTTGATTGGATTGAGTCATTTGTTGGTGGAGTCGGCGGTAGGTGTGGCTCATTATCTGCATATTCCGGAGGTAATCATTGCGTTGACTATCTTGGCGGCCGGTACTTCGGTTCCGGACTTGTTGTCCTCGATAAATGTGGCCAAAAAGGGGTATGGAGATATGGCGGTATCCAACGCGGTTGGCTCCAATATTTTTGATATTGGAGTGGGTTTGGGTTTACCTTGGTTGATAATGTTGTTATGGGGAAGAGAATCTATTCCCGTGGAAACGGAGAATTTGTATTCTTCAGTAGTTTTGTTGTTTGCGACGGTATTGGCACTTTTGTTTTTGTTGGTTAGTCGTCGGTGGGAAATAGGGCGGTATGCCGGGGTGATTTTGATAGGTTGTTATGTTTTCTATTTATTGACTCAAGCGGGAGTTATTGAGTTTGAGATGTGCTGGAATTTGGGTGGAACGTGGTGTGTGGGTATATAGAAATTTTTTTATGTTTCTCGCTTGATAATTTGGATGAAGGCATCTTTGGGGATTTCCACTTTTCCCAGGGATTCCATTTTTTTCTTACCTTTCTTTTGTTTTTCAAGTAATTTTCGTTTACGGGTAACGTCACCACCATACAGGTAGCCGGTGACGTCTTTGCGCATGGCGGGGATGGTTTCGCGGGCGATGATTTTGGAGCCGATGGCGGCTTGGATCGGAATTTTGATCATTTGGCGGGGGATAATTTCTTTGAGTTTTGAGACAATTTGTCGGCCCATGCTTTCGGCTTTTTGTCGGTCGGTAATAATGGCCAAAGATTCGACGGGCTCGGAATTGACTAGGATATTGAGTTTGATTAAATCCCCCGGACGATTAGCGAAAATTTCGTAATTCATGGATCCATAGCCCTGGGTAGTGGATTTGAGTTGATCATAGTAATCAGTGATGAGTTCGGATAAAGGGATTTCAAAAACTAGCATTGATCTATCTTTACCCATAAATTGAGTGTCTTTGTAAATACCGCGGTGTTTTTTGGTAATTTCCATAATGTTTCCGATGTATTGGTTGGGGGTGATGATTTCAGTTTTGGTCCATGGTTCGGAAATTTCGATTATTTCTGATGGGTCCGGCATTTCGCCGGGGTTTTTGATGGTAACAATTTGGCCGTTACTTTTTTTGATAGTGTAATTGACGGTGGGCGTGGTTAGGATAACATCCAGGTTAAATTCCCGTTTGAGCCGTTCTTTGATGATTTCGATGTGCAATAAACCCAAGAATCCGCATCGGAATCCAGGGCCGAGGGCAGCTGACATTTCCGGTTCAAAGGTAAAAGAAGCATCGTTTAGGCCCAGTTTTTCGACGGCGTCTTTGAGTTCGCTGTATTCCTGACCTTCTTCGCAGTATATACCGGCAAAAACTTTGGGGGGAATGTCTTTATAGCCGGGCAGGGCGGTGGGTGAAGGATTATTGGCAATAGTTATAGTGTCACCAACACGGCATTCGGTGACACTTTTTAGGCCGGTGGCGATATAACCGATTTCACCAGTATAGAGCTGGTCTTTAGGGAGGTAGCCGGGAAGCAAGTGGCCAATTTGGGAGATTTGAGTTTTGTGGTTGCTGGAGATGAGTTTGATAGTGTCATTTTTGTGTATTTGGCCATTTACTACCCGTACAAAAGCGATAACGCCTAAGTATGGATCATATTTCGAGTCAAAAATCAGGGCTTGGGTGGGTTTTTGGGGATCACCTTTGGGGGCGGGAAACTGATTGATAATTTTTTCGAGCAGCTGATCGATATTTTGACCGGTTTTAGCGCTGACTTGGATGATTTCTTTTGCTTTGAAACCAAAAGTCTGGTTAATTTCATCGGCTATTTCTGCTGGGCGGGCGGCCGGTAGATCGATTTTGTTGAGAACGGGAATAATTGTGAGGTTGTGTTCAACGGCGGCATAGGTGTTGGCAACTGTTTGAGCTTGAATGCCTTGGGAGGCGTCGACAAGTAAAATGGCACCTTCAACCGCAGCTAGACTACGGGATACCTCGTAAGCAAAGTCGACGTGACCGGGGGTATCGATCAAGTTGAGGGTGTAATCCTGGTATTGCATTCTGGCGGGGGTAAGTTTGATAGTGATTCCTCTTTCCTGTTCAAGGTCCATAGTGTCTAGCATTTGTTTGGAAATTTTTCTTTTTTCAACG
>JAHJAL010000128.1 GCA_018814055.1 Patescibacteria group bacterium | reverse complement strand
TGTCCTCTGTAAGCCAAACTTCATCCAAGAAATACCGCCGATGAATCTTTTTCAACCGATCAATCTTTCCCAAAATTCGGTGGTTACCAACTTTTTCACCTTTTTGTTTATTTTCATCAACAATCCCCACCAATTCCCATCCCAACTTTTTATGATCATCGATATACTCAATCAATTCCATCGCCACTTTATTCATACCAACTATCAAAACCCTTCTGGCGCCAATGCCATATTTATACAAAAACCTCTGCAATGATCTGATGGCAAATCTACCCACCATCACCATCACCGCCACAAACAACCAAGCATAAATAATTATCAACCGCGAAAAAAATTGATCACGATTAAAAAAGATAATAATTATCATCAAACTTACCATCGCCGACACCGCCAATATCACCTTGCCCATCTCCTTGACAAAACTGGCAATCCCTCGAAAATTGTACAGCCCCATCACTGTAAAAACCACCAACCAAACCGGAATAAACAAAATTATGTAAGCCAAATATTCTTGAATAGGCAACACCCATTTCACCGGCACAAAACCCGAATAATCAATCCGAACATAATATGCCAGCACAAACCCCAGTATTATCATCAATACATCAACAAAAACCAAAGAAAAATTAATTATAACTTCTGACCTTTTCATATGACTTTCGACTTATAACTCCTGAGCGATTTTCCCACCTGATTATACCATATAATAAAGCAAATAAACCCATATCACAATGGGTTTATTTTAAGTAAATCTTTCCATAATCCGAGTTCTGTTTTTATAGCAGTCATCTATCTTGGCCGGCAATCACTTACCAGCTCCAGCAGTTTAAAAAAACTTTACGCCTTAGTGGGGTTTACCAAATTCCATCGTTACCAATGGATTATCAATATGGTTATTGATCTTTTCACCTTTGATCCGCCTTGGGCGGACTATTATAGTCTCTGTGGCACTTTCCCTATCCAGTAAAAAATTATTATTCAAAACCAGACGGTTGTCTCTCTCCAACCACTATTATCAACATATAGTCAACATGGCGCTCGGACTTTCCTCTCTTATATAAAAAATTATAAAGAGCGACTGCAAAAAGATTTACAATCTACATAATCACACACACAACCGCTGCAGTCAAGACCAATACCTATCTTCCGGTATTTCAATATTATTTTCCTCACAAAGTTTTTTTACTCGTTCATAAATTCTTTTGTCAATTTCTACTCCTTGCTTCAATACCCTGTTTGAAAATTCGATCCGAGCGGCAGTTGAATTTTTCAATAAATCAAAAATCACTTTTACATATGCTTCCTCACTCTGGCCATCTTTCTCTATCTCATACTTGCCATGCCGCAACACATCAATCAAGAGCTGCGTTGGCACCCAATGTTCATAAATCATTGGATCGGCTACCTTTCGCCCCATATATGCCCAAATCTTTGATTCTCCCCGCAAAACTCTCCTCATCACACGATGATTACCATCATGAATCAACTTCGTTACCCCATCATCCATATCATCAATTACCATTATTGGATCATCATCTCGAATTATTTTCAAAATTTCCGGATCTTCCAATTCTGCCATTACCTCTTTTTTCACCTGTGTATTATCAGCATCTTTATACCAATCTATCACTTCACTCACCATCGGCGCCTTGGTAAACATCTTCAATCCTCGAATACCCCTAGTAACAAATTTTAAACCATCAATATTTACCTCTTCCTTGGTCCACTCAATATTTTTTGATGTTATGCGATACACCAACGCGTTCATCCTAAACCCCCTAGAAATCCCATGAAACCCATTCCAAAAATCCCGCACCGGCGCCAGAGTATTATTGTTTTCAAACCAATCCGCCACATCCTTATCAATCAACTTCCATATATTCTTATCCTGCGCACTGGGCAACATCTTTCGCAATTCATGCTCCAAATACTCCACCGCTATTTGTCTTCGCGATGGATCATAAATATGTTTCGGGTAAATCAACTCGTTCATAATCTCTACATATTAATTAGTAATTCTAAATCCATTATCACACATCTTGTTTTCAAAAAATATTTATTTGTTATAATTAAAAATAGCTTACATTTAAGCGGGCATAGTATAAAGGCTATTATACTACCTTGCCATGGTAGAGATACGGGTTCGATTCCCGTTGCCCGCTTTTTTCAAATAAACACTGTTTTGTGTTTATTTTTTATGCCGCTGAATTATATCTTTTCAAACCATCTTTCCACAAGATTGCAATAATTACCAACATTATCACCGCCACCAATAATATCTGCAAACCCAAATCAAAAGAAAAAGTCCCTCGCAAAATATCATAAATAGGGTTTTCTATCAAAAAAAGAGGTATCAAATAAGTCAACGCCACTTGCAGAAAATACGGATACACATTCTTGGGCCAACGAGTAATATCACCAGTATTATTGATAAACCACCACAAACCCCAGAAATTTTGCCAGTAAAAATTTACTAAAGCCGCTATCCAGTACAACATCGAGTATATTAAAATTGAAAAAAACACTACATACCCAATCTGTAACCATCCAATACAATCCAGACCATAATCATTTTTGATCAGCAGATACGGAAACAATACCAACAGATATCCAATAATTGTCAAATTCTGCACACCGGAAAACTTTTGATACATGGTCAAAAATACCGGATTCATCGGTCTAATCAGATAAAAATCCAATTGCCCCCGATAAATACAGCGGATTGTATCTACCACATTATCAGTTACAAACCAAAAAACAAACATAATTGTCACCTGAGAAAAAGCAAAAACCAGATACAATTCACTTTTACTATATCCACCAATACCCCCCACACTACCAGCATTCAACAGGTATTCAATAAATAACACTTGCGCCACAAAATATGCAGCTGCAGCCACCATATTTGTCCAGGAGTTCACCCTATACAAAAACATCCGCATCAACGACATCTTGGTTATCCTCCCAAATACCCGCCAGTATCTACCCATATTTCTAACCTCCCACCAATTCCAACTTCTTCACTCCCCTTCTCCACACCCAAGCCAATATTATATAAATCATAATCATCCAACCAATCTGTATTACAAATTGCCACACTGCTTCCTGATACGTAAATTTCCCCAAATACAACGAGGCGGGCAAATTAAAAATTACCACCAACGGTGAATTTTCGATAACAGCCCTCAACAAATCAGGAAAAAACTGCACCGGTATCATCTTGCCCGCGAAAAACATGACAATAAAATTTACCGCCCAAATAATACTCCCTGTCTCCACTGTCCAAAAAGCCATACTACCAAACAAGGTATATAGAAACATACTACTAAATAAACCAATAATTCCCATACCCACAGTCATCAAAAAATACCACCCATTAGCCGGACCCACAAAATAATCAGTAAAAAGAATAATTAGTGCTACCGGCACAATATAGAAAAAAAGTGCCACTATATTTCGTGCTAAATTATTGGCAAAATACACATACATCGAATTGAGTGGTAATACCAACCAATTGGCAATCCGCCCATCTCGCACGTCCTCCTGAATATCACGAAAAGTCTCATGAGACATAAAATGTCGAAAGATTTCTACAATCAAAAAATAAGTCAATAATTCCTTGAAAGTAAATCCGCCAATATCCCCACTTTGCGCATAAACCGCTTTCCACAAAAATATTATTATCAAAAACCCCAAACCCCTCATAATCAATTGCACAAAGAAATTCGCCCGGAAAGCCAACGTCGCTTGCCAGGAATTCACAAATAACCGCTTGTATTTTTTCCAAATAGAAAACATAAAACAGATTACCCAAATATCTCCCTGATAATATCGGCAGCTTCCTTCTCTTTGACATCAATATCATCAATCGGTAATTCCTTTACCACTTTTCCCAAGACTATTTTGACATCCGATCTGGGCACTGAAATAACTGCTCGATACTTGTCAAACTCCAAAATCTTACCATATTTCAACAGATCTTTTTTTAACACCTTTTTGTCAAAAACCAACGCAATCTGCTTATCTTGAGCATATTTTTTTACCAAACCACTATATGAGTCATCATATATCTTTTCACCCTGATTGATTATAATCACTCTCTTGCACAACTCTTTAACATCCTCCATATAATGACTGGTCAAAATAATTATGGCATTTTTATTCTGATTATACTCTTTGATAAAATTCCGGACTGCTTTTTGGCTAGTAACATCCAAACCAATCGTTGGCTCGTCGAGAAAAACTACCTTTGGATCATGCAATAAAGCCGCGATCAGTTCACATTTCATTCTTTGTCCCAAAGACAACTTTCGAACTGGAACTTCCAATTTTTTGTCAATATTCAACATACTAGATAAATCATCCAGATTTTTCCTAAAACGCTTCTCCGGAATTTCGTAAATATCCCGATTCAGAAGGAAAGTTTCAATCGCTGGTAAATCCCACCATAACTGTGATTTCTGGCCCATCACCATCGCAATCTGTCTCTTGTATTCATCCTGGTGGTCCCATGGATAATACCCCAACACTTGGGCCGAACCACTAGTTGGATACAAAATACCAGACAACATTTTCAAAGTAGTCGTCTTGCCAGCACCATTTGGCCCCAAAAAACCAATCAACTCACCTCTCTCAATATCAAACGTTATCCCACTTACCGCCTTCACGTACTGTTTTTTGGCACTAAACAATCCCTTGACTGAATTCCAGAATCCCTCCTCCTTACGGGTCATCTCAAACATCTTCGACAAATCCCTAACAATGATCGCTCTAGCCATCTTATGAGTCTCCTTATAAATATCCTTTTGTTACATTCTACCACCCTCCAATATCAATTCTCTAGTCACCCCTATATTCTCAACGAAATATCTATCATGTGACACCATCAATATTGCTCCCTTGTAATTTTTCAATGCCTCCTCTACCACCTCCCTAGTTGGTATATCCAAATGATTAGTCGGTTCATCCAAAACCAATAGCGCATTATTTCCAAATGCCAATTTGGCAAATACCAACCTCACTCTCTGGCCAAAACTAAGAGTTTCAATTTTTTTGTATACATCATCTCCACCGAATCCAAAAGCCCCCAGCACTTTTCTGGCTGTTGATAAAGAAATATCCAGTTCATTCCCCGACATATACTCGTCCAACACAGTCTTTTTCATATCCAACTCTTCTTGTTCCTGCGCAAAATAACCAATACCAACATTTTCTCCAATCATCATTTCACCGCTATCGGGCAACAACTTACCGGCAATAATTTTCAAAAGAGTAGACTTTCCGCTTCCATTTTTCCCTGACAACAAAACTCGCCCCGGTCCACGCATTTCCAAATTAACACCTTTTAAAACTTCTTTATCTCCAAACCGCTTAGCAATATCTTTTACCCGCAAAACCAATTTATCCAGATGTAATTCACCAGCCAAATCCAAATCTCTAATCCCCTCAAATTCCTTTGGTTTATCAAGCAAATCACCATATACCTCCCTTTCGATCCTTTTTTCCATTGCCCTTAGTTGCTTGCCAAATTTAGGATCCTTGAACACACTGGCCTGCTGTCTTTTTAGAACAATCCACTCTTCCATCTTTTTCTTCGTCTTTTGCTGTTGCTTGTAATCAATTTCATACCGCTTTATCTCTTCTTGTCTCTTTTTGACATAATCACTATAGCCACCCGAATATTCACGAGCAATTTTCTTCACTGGGTCAATTTCAAATATCTTATCAACCGTATTATCCAAAAACCTTCTATCATGAGACACTATCACAACAATACCCCAAAAATTCTTCACAAAATCTTCCAACCACTCCAAACCCTCCAAATCCAAATGATTTGTTGGCTCGTCCATCAAGATAGCAGTCGGATTTTCCAACAATACTTTCGCTAATCCCAGTCGAGTTTTTTGACCGCCGCTCAATGTCATAACCTTTGTACCAAAATCCAATACCTCCAATCCAACACTGGATAAAACTTTTTGACATTCAAAATTATCAGAACCCAAATAATCTCTGACGGAATCACTGAGTTCACACTTGATTGACTGTTTCAAATATCCAATGTTTTCTCCGCCGGTTTCAATACTCCCTTTATCAACCCGTTTGTCACCTGCAATCATCTTCAACAAAGTTGACTTACCACATCCATTTGGACCAATCAATCCAATCTTTTCTCCAGTATGAATAGTAAAAGACATATTCTCGTACAACAATTCATTCTGGAGTACGGACCCCCGCACGGAGTTGACGGTGCTCCCCCACGTCTCGGCAGCCTGGGCCGCCGCGGCGCGGTCGCTTCCGACCACGGCTGCCAGCGCTGCGGCGGTGGAGACCGCCCTGCTTGCCGCCGTGCAGCGCGCTAAGGCCAGAGGTGGGAACACGGTGGAGGTTTGCGGCACGGCCCGGTTCTGAGGACCGGCGGACCGTGCCATCTCAGCGGGCGGCCGGTCGGCCGCCGTAGCCGGAGGAGGACGGTATGGAGCGTTGGGCGACGGGGGTGTTCGCTTCCGTGGGAGCCGGACTGGGAGCAGGAGTGGACGCGGTGAAGCGGTTGGGCGTGCCCACCGTACAGCTGCACGCGCCGGACGCCAGCCAGCGGACTCCGGCGCGGCGCGAGCAGATCCGAGACGAGTTCGCCGCAGCCGGGATCACTGTCACGGTCGTCTTTGTGGGCTTCCCGGAG
>JAHJAL010000127.1 GCA_018814055.1 Patescibacteria group bacterium | reverse complement strand
TCAAAAGTCAAAAAAATAAATATATAGAAGTTTTTACCACCAGGCCAGATACACTATTCGGGGCGACTTTTATGTGCTTGGCCCCGGAAAATGATTTGATCAAAGAAATCACTACCGATGAACACAAAGAAGCAGTAAATAAATATGTGGAAGAAGCGTTGAACAAAAGTGAAATCGAACGATTGGAGAACAAAGAAAAAACAGGCGTATTTACCGGAGCTTACGTGATCAATCCGGTTAATGACGAAAAAATTCCGATTTGGGTGGCTGATTATGTACTGGCGGATTATGGCAGTGGGGCGATTATGTGTGTACCGGGGCATGACGAACGCGATTATGAATTTGCTACCAAATACAATTTACCGATTGTTGAAGTGGTTCGGCCTGTAGACGGCGAACCGCGCCCCGATGCGGAGCACAAAAACACAATCACCGCCATAGTCCAAAGAAAAAGTGACAACAAGATATTGTTGGTACAATGGAAAAAACAAAACTGGTTGTCACCACCTATTGGAGGCATAGAGAATGGAGAAACTCCCGAAGCCGCCGCCGAGCGAGAATTGTTGGAAGAAACCGGTTACCGGGCAAAAGCGGTCAAAAAATTGGGCGGGCAAATCGAATCGCACTTCTATGCCGACCACAAAAAGCTATGGCGCTCAAGATTGGACCAACCAATAATGCTGGAATTAGTTGACGAAAAGCCCGTCGAAAGATCAGCCAAAAAAAAAGACTTACTCAAACCAGTTTGGATGGATCCGCATGAGGCCATCAACAAAATTACTCATCATTACAACACCACCGGCATCAAAAGGATGTTGGGTATCGAAAAATGCTTTACCGGTGAAGGGCGTAGCATTAATTCCGGTATGTTGGATGGTTTGATAACCAAAGAAACCAAAGAAACAATAATTCAATGGTTACAAAAGAAGAAACTGGGCCAAAAAACTATCGATTACAAAATCCGCGACTGGCTTTTTTCCCGCCAGCGATATTGGGGTGAGCCGATTCCTCTGGTACATTGTAAAAAATGCGGTATCGTGCCAGTCCCGTACGAAAAACTGCCACTAGAATTACCTGATTTAGACAATTTCCAACCGACTGACTCCGGCGAATCCCCATTAGCCAACGCCACCGATTGGGTTAATACCAAATGCCCCAAATGTAATGGCTCAGCCAAACGTGAAACCAACACCATGCCCCAATGGGCCGGCAGTTGCTGGTATTATCTTCGCTTTATCGATCCGCATAACGACCAAGAACTAGCTGATCCCAAAAAACTCAAACAATGGCTGCCGGTAGATTTCTATGTCGGTGGCGCCGAACACGCCGTACTGCATTTATTGTACGCTCGTTTCTGGCACAAATTCTTGTATGACATCAAGCTAGTCCCCACCAAGGAACCTTTTGCCAAACTACGCAATGTCGGACTAGTTATGTCCGAAGATGGAACCAAAATGTCCAAGAGTAAAGGCAACGTCGTCAATCCCGATGATATGATCGCCCAATACGGTGCTGACACTTTCCGCGCCTATGAAATGTTTATGGGTCCATTTTCCGACACCATTGCTTGGGACACTCAAGGCATGCAGGGCGTCCGCCGCTGGTTGAACAAAGTCTGGAATCTAGCCCAAGAAATAACCTTGGTCAACGAAAAAATACAAGAAACTCCCGAACAATGGCTCTATCTGTCCGACGAAATCAAAGAAGTAGAATTAGCCACCTTGGTCAACCAAAATATCAAAAAAATCACCGAACAATTTGACAATCTATCCCTCAACACCGCCGTTAGTCACCTCATGATCTTCGTCAATAATCTGACTGATCTCAAAAAAAGATTCAATCCAGCCAAAGACCCCACCGCTTGGCGTCAAGCCCTCGAAGCTCTGCTGCTGTTACTGGCTCCTATCTGCCCCCACATTGCCGAAGAACTATGGCAGGAAATAGGTCATACCAGATCGGTAGTTATCATACCTTGGCCACAATACAATCCCGATCTCATCAAAGAAGAAACCATTATCATCCCCATCCAGATCAATGGCAAGCGCCGCACTGAAATTGTCATTCCCACCGATTCTTCCAAAGTTGATATCATCGAAGCTGCCAAAACCCACAATCAAGTCAAGAAATATCTGGACGGCAAAAAAATAATCAAAGAAATTTATATACCCGGCAAAATTTTGAATTTGGTTGTTAAATAATGAAAAATAAATTTATCAAATCATCGATCATATTATTCATCGGCTCCATAACCGCCTATGCCGGTGCTTATTTCTTTCATCTTGCCCTGGGTCGTATATTGTCTCCCGCCGAATATGGCACCCTTGGCGCATTGTTATCAATCTATTTAATCATCTCCGTACCATTATCCGCCATCCAAAATACAGCCGCCAAAATATTTAGCCAGCTCGCAGACAAATACCAACAAATTAATCACATATATCTTGAACTCAAAAAATATCTCAATTACATCAGCATAATTAGTTTTTTCGTATTTCTAGTTATTGCATTGTTATTATTCAATTATTTAAGTCTGGACAGTTACATCGGCTTATTCTTGATTGGTCTCACTCTCTTGTTTATGTTCAAATTGTCCTGGAATAGGGGACTGATGCAAGGATTATTTGATTTTACTGATCTATCAATCTCTTTTGCCATCGAAGGCATCACCAAACTGATACTAGGCATCACCATCGGCTTGTTATTTATGAAAGCTGATTATACTATTCTCGCCGTCACACTTTCAATACTGACCGCTTACCTTTTAAGCATTTTTTATACCAACAAAATCCAGTCCAAAACCAAATCCAAAACTTCTCAACCAATCAATCTCAAAGAAATAATCATCGAAGCATTGCGAATGATTGCCGGCCTGGCCGGGGTGCTGTTTTTTATCAGCATCGACGTCATCCTGGCCAAAAAATACTTGTCTGCATATGAGGCCGGACTTTACACTGCTCTTTCTACTCTTGGCAAAATAGTCTTTTTTGCTCCCCTGAGCATCGCTCAGGTCCTGTTTCCCTATGCGAGTCAAGAGAAAAACAAGACCACTCGTCTTGCTCTCATGCGCAATGCCCTCCTGATGGTCATCGCCATTGTGGCCGGTATTACCGTAATTTATTTTGTATTCCCCGATCTAATTTTTGGTATATTGTTTGGTGACAAATACGGCCAGGTCGGTAATTTACTTGGATTGATCGGTATCGCTGTTGGTGTCATCAGCGTCGTCCAGTTAATCATCAACTACCTATTGTCTCAACCCGGCTGGGTATTTGTTTGGGCCTTACTAATATCCGTTATCTGCCAAACCACCGCTTACACTCTATGGCACTATGACGTCAGCCAATTTGTCTTGATCACCCTCGCCACCAGCGTCGTATATTTATTTGCAACCTCAATCGCATTTTTTCAAACTGAAAAGATTTAATCACCCAGATTTCTCTTGAAGCCTTGATACTTTCTCCTCTTCACCGCTGACTTAGCAAACAGTTGATCAAAATCACTCGCGTTCATCTGTATTAATTGCCCCCTGCTCAAATTATCCCGATTATTCTTGATCTCAAATTCACCGATTCTAGTTTTTTTGGCAAATCGGTTCCAGGGGCAAACTTCCTGACATATGTCGCATCCAAAGATGCGATTTTTCATTTTTTCTCTAATATTCTTTGGGATTTTTCCCCGATTTTCCACCGTATGATAGGCGATACATTTTCGGGCATCGATAACATATGGCGCTATGATCGCTCCGGTGGGACAAGCTTTGATACACTTTTGACAACTTCCACAACTAGTGGGTACCTCATCCTTGTATTCCTCATAAAGAATTTGCGTAAAAATTGATCCTAATACAAAATATGAACCAATTTTAGGGTTGATCAATACCGAATTTTTTCCCACAAATCCCAACCCCGCCTGCCTGGCCAAATCCTTTTCCAGCACCGGTCCCGTTCCCGCGAAAACCTTATGTTCCAAATCTTGACCAAATTCTTGATCCAAAAGATGAACTATTTGTTTTAATTTATCCTTGATCACGTCATGATAATCATCCCCCCACGCATATCTCGCTATCAGAGCTCGTCCCTCTTCATTAATTTCTCGGTCCGAATAATCACGATTAAAATACGACGCTCCCACCACAATTATTGATTG
>JAHJAL010000126.1 GCA_018814055.1 Patescibacteria group bacterium | reverse complement strand
TCCCCTTCTTTCTCCCCCGTAAAAATCTCCTTCCTTTCCTCCCTCATCGGAAATTCCAATATATCCCGAAAAATCTCACCCACCAGCTCTCTCTTTTTACTCGGCGGAATATCCGACCAACCGACTTCGTCAACATCTATTCCGATCTTTTTTCCCGCCTCTTTGATATCCTCAAAAACCACATTATTCGCCCCAAACATCTGCTGTATTTTCTCATCATAATCCAACACGTCCGGGTGATACATATCTTCTTTAAATTGATCATCCGGCGGCTTCCCCAACCTGCTTTTCATAATATCAACCAGCATCATTGCCGTGATCTCCGGCGAAATTCTCCTATAATCCTTCCCTGCCAGCATCTGCCTCTCCAAAAAATCATCCATCTCCTCCTTGGTAACCCCATTTTTCTCTATAAATTCATTCCCCACAAACTGTATATATTCACGAAAGGTACTTTTGTACAAAACCGATCTCGGATCCTCTATCTCCCCAAATTCTTGGTCCTCCACGGTCTGTATCGGTACTTGCAATTCCCCCTTTATATTGTCCATATTCTCTTCTATATTTCCCATCATATTCTCCTATTTCCTCTCCTTCATAATTTTCTCCATCAACCTCTTCTGCTCACGTTCATTGATGATCTCTTTCATATGGTCAGATGTCTCATCCGTCAGCTTGTCAATCTCCCTGGCCGCCTGATCCAGCTCCCCCGAGAATTCTTTGGACATACTATCAATCTTCTCCCGATATTGCTTGCACAATTTATCAACATATTCCACCACATTGGCCGGCACCTTCTCTTGCCCAGTCACATCCCCAAAAGTCTCCTGCATCGATGCCACCTGCACTCCCAAAGTCTGATCCGCCGCCCCTTTCTTTCGCTCAAATTCCATCCACCAACTGTCCATTCGGGTCTTGATCGCCCGCAAACTCTTCTGCGCACCCTCCAACAAAGCCACAAACTTTACCTTTACCGTCTCATCCTTGGACCGCTGCACTCTAAGTATTAACTTTCCCAACCACCGGTCATTTTTCTTCAAACTCAAAATCACCTTATCGTATGTCTCCTCCGCCTTGTCAAACACCCCATCCCCATAATCCAGCACCTCATCCAACACATCCACCTCCTTATCTACATTGGCACCACCCACTGGCAACGCTCCCCGGGCTTCGTCCGCCGTAGCCTTGGCGAAGGCGGGCCCGTCACCCACACTTCTTTCCACACTCCGCAAACAATCCATCACCTGACCCACCAGATTCTCGCTCTCTTCCTTGATGAGAAGTTTCAAGTAATCTTTCTGTTCCACCGAGATTTTTAGACTATTGATGAATTGTGTTAGTTTTGTTTGCATTTTTTTATCAATTTATTTGACTATAATGTCGCCATATCTGTCCAAAAAAACATCATCCGGCAAAACCTCTGTTTGTTTACTTGTGTCAGAATATTCCACTACCCACGATCCGTCTTCAATTTGATAATAATTTTCTACTCCCTGATTTTGCATGTTAATTCGCGCCAGCTGTTCCGTGGTTAAGGAATTAATATTTGTATCGGGTTGTACGCTACCTCCTGAACTATCACCAGAAACAGTTCCTGTATTTACGGTCTGCTCGGCCCCTCCATCCTGTTTATACAGATCTATTATCATCATCTTTACTTCATCAGACACATTTGGACAATTCAACCGTGCCCAGATCCGTTTGGGTACTTTTTGAGCCAACTCATCCTTTGTAAGTCCCAAACTACCAAACACTTCCACAGAGTGATTAAACACTTCCTTACTTGGACTTCCTTGCACAAACCCACCATCTATAACCACTATATCGACAAACTGTTCTTGTTGAGTCCGAGTTAAACCACTAAATTTACCCGGATCTACTCCAATTTCCACCAACCGGTTATAGGTCTTTAATTTCCATGCATTATCCAACCTGTTATCTTTAAACACAATATCAGATGGTATTTCATCAACTGATTCAATCATGTCCTCATTCGAAGGAAGACTTGCCTCCGACTTCTCCACCGCATCACTATAACTTTCCCCTGGAAGATTCTGAATAATATTTGAGATATCCTCCTGACTTTTTTTGCCCGCCGAAATTTCCTCCAACACTGTGATCTGCGCACTTGGATCCAATTTACCCCAATCCTTGATCTGGTCCCCATAAAAAGCGGCAATATCATCTTCACCAATACCCAATTCTTCCGCCTTTTTTGCCACTTCTGATCCCGTAATCTCCGGCGATACTGAAGGACTAGTACTCACAGCATCTATCGGCTTCTCCGGTGGTGTATCAAAACTCACCGGCACATCGACTACCGTCGTTGACGATTCCCCCACCACTTCCTCCTCTGCTACCTCCGGTGGTTTTGAAGTAGATACCATACCAGCTAATTCAAACCCCTCATTCTCAGCAATATAATTTTTTATTACCCCACTCCTTTTTATCGGATCAAGATCCATAAAATCTTGCTCATTCATCCCAATCTCTTTATAAAACTTTTCACTACTCAAACCTTTCTCGTGCATATAATCATTCAACAAATCAAACTGGCCCTGCTTAAGATCAATATAACTCCCAAATTTTTCCTCACCCTCACCATGAAACAAATTTCTGGTGT
>JAHJAL010000125.1 GCA_018814055.1 Patescibacteria group bacterium | reverse complement strand
TTGAAGGCCAGGCCCCAGATGGCTATCTGCTTGTCTTTGAGATCGCAGTTGAAATAATGATTGATTTTGTTGAATAGGACGTCTTTTTGGTCATGGTTGACGTCTTCAACGGCTTGCAGCAAACGTAAGCAGTGGCCGTTTTCGCCGGCAGTTTTGATGATAGCTTGGACGTCTTTGGGAAAACAGGAACCGCCATACCCGGGACCACAGAAGAGAAATTTGGAGCCGATGCGACTGTCGGTGCCGATACCTTGGCGAACCAGGTCAATATCAGCGCCCAATTTTTCGCATAGGTTGGCCAAATCGTTCATAAATGAGATACGGGTGGCTAACATGGCGTTGGCGGCGTATTTGGTCATCTCAGAACTTCTGGGGTCCATTTTGATGATGGGGATACCGGGACCGATAAATGGTTGGTAAAGTTCTTCCATGATTTTGAAAGTTTTTTCACTGTCCGTACCGATGATAATTCTTTCGGGGCGCATGAAATCGTCGACAGCGGCGCCTTCTTTGAGGAATTCGGGGTTGGAGACGACGTCGAAAGGATGCTTGGTATGTTTTTGAATAGTTTCTTGGACTTTTTGGGCGGTGCCGACCGGTACGGTTGATTTGTCGACGATTAGTTTGTAGCCGTTCATAGCTTTGGCAATCGATTTGGCTGCTATTAGAACATGCCGTAAATCACACGAACCATCTTCGCATGGCGGTGTGCCGACGGATATAAAGCAGATATCATTTTCCTGTACTGTTTGCTTGAGGTTGGTGGTAAATTTGAGGCGACCTTTATCAACATTGCGATGTACCAGATCGTCCAAGCCTGGTTCAAAAATCGGAATTATTCCGCTTTTTAGTTTTTTTATTTTTTCTTTATCGATATCGACACAAGTAACGTCGTTGCCGGTTTCCGCGAAGCAGGCTCCGTCCACTAGGCCGACGTATCCGGTGCCGATGATACATAATTTCATGAATAGTTACAAAAAGAATCTGCTTTTTATTATTATACTCCATTTAATATTAATTTTGCGTTAATATTGATGTGAAAACAAATATCAAAGAAAGGGGGCGATTTTTTTGATAGAAAAAATAAAAAGAATAATAAATTTTGTCTGGGATATTTTATATATCTATTTTTGTACGATTTCGTACAATATAGCCGGTATCCCGGCAAAATATATTCTTATTTTTTTCTACTATTGCCCAAATTTAAATGATTATTTATATAAAATAATCGTTAGGATTTGGCAAAAGAAGTGGAAATAAGCAGTGGTAAAAAAATACTACTGCTTTAATTTATTGCTTCAAAACTATGATAAATAGAGTATACTGGTTGTGATATATTTTGAATCAATATGAATGAAATAAGACAATCTATCCTCTCTACTTTGGCTTTCTATGACCTTTTTGATTTTCCCCTCACCAACGCTGAGATTTATGACAATCTTTGGCGGTTTCAATGTGAACCGGTGGAGTGTGAGAAAGCTATGGAAGAGCTAAAAAAAGAAAATAGAATTTCTTTTGAGGAGGGATTTTATTTTTTATCTGGTAGAGAGAAGTTGGTAAAAGTACGACAAAAGAGATATTTGAACACTTTCAAGAAGTGGCAGATAGTGAAAAAAATTGGTTGGGTTTGGCAGATGATGCCTTTTGCAAAGATGATTGGCGTGGTCAATACTCTGGCTTACTCCAATGCCAAGCAGGGGGGAGATATAGATTTGTTGATAATCACCAAAAAGAACAGGATATTCACCACCAGGATATTTATGACATTTTGGCTTTTGTTGTTGAACAGGTGGCGATACCGGCAGTGGACGGTGGCCAACAAGTTTTGCCTGTCGTTTTTTGTGACGGATAATTATGTAAATATGAAGAAACTTTTAATAAATGATGATGATATTTATTTGGTGTACTGGACCAAGTGGCTCAAGTCGATTTATTGTACTGACATGAAAGTGGCTGAGCGTTATTGGAGACAAAATCAGTGGATCAAAGATTTTGTTCCCAATACGACTTTCATGAATACTGTTGGTGAGATCAGAAGACCCAATGTCTTTGGTGCTTTGTCAGAGTGGTTTTTGGATGGTTGGCTGGGGGATATCGTCGAGGGATTGTTGGAGAAATCGATGCTGGCCAAGATCAAACGAAATACCCCCCGTGACAAAAAGGACGGGGTCATGGCCAACAAAAGGATACTAAAATTCCATCCAGAAGGCAAAAGGATGGAGTATGCGGGGAAGTGGGGGGAGAAGGTGGCTAAATTTTAGGCAGCCAGTAAAGTATCTTTATCTTTGTCGATGTCTTTGGTTTTTTCTTGATAATCAGTCGATAAAATTTGAGTCAATTTATATACTAAGAGGTCAGTGATAACATTTAATTTGACTTTTAAATCTATGACTTTGTCTTGGTCATAGGTTTTTTCGTCTACTTTTTTTAACATTCGGTCATAACTTTCATCCTGCTGGTATTGAAAAGAATTATTGTCGATTCGAACTAATTCACTATCAATATACTTGATTAGATTGTAAAATTTACTCTGATATTCTTTAGGTAATTGTTGAATATCGTTGCTGGACAATAATTCTAGGATACTATTTGTGTCATTAATCAGTGTTGGTTTTTCTGTTAAGTTTTGAATTTGGTTGATATTTTTTAGCAGATTATATTCAATATCGATTTTTATCTCCTTGGTATCTTTGATTCTATTTGGGTCTTTAAGCACTTGCTGAAAATTTGATTTTATCTTGGCCAGTTGATAGACAGTTTCAATATTTTCCGTGTTCACCTTGAACGCATGCAAAAGGTGCTGAAAATTTTCGTAGTTT
>JAHJAL010000124.1 GCA_018814055.1 Patescibacteria group bacterium | reverse complement strand
GCCTCATCGCTATATGAATTTGGGTCTTTCGATGTCAGCTTTGGGCGAGAATGACCGCGCGGCCGAGTATTTCTCAAAAGCAGTTGCGTTGGATCCTGAGGAAAAAAATTATCAGGAGCTGTTGAGTGAGGTGAAGAGTTTGATGGTATAGATATTCTCTGCCGCCAGGTCGAATGACGTGGCGATTCTGATGGTTTGTATATTGAAAATTATTTTTCAATGGATAAATATTTTGCCACCCTAGCTCAACTGGTAGAGCAACTGTCTTGTAAACAGTAGGTTGTCAGTTCGATTCTGACGGGTGGCTCTTATTTTTGTGAGCCGCATATGTTTTGTGTTTATATCCTTTTACCGGGAAATAAACAATTGTATACTGGATATACAAAAGATTTGAAACGAAGAGTGGTTGAAAATAAACGTGGGGAAGCCGGTTTTACGTTCAAGAGAAAACGGATCAAATTAATTCATTATGAAACATATTTACTGGAAGGTGATGCGAGTATTTAGGAAAACAGATTAATGATTTATTGTTAAGGGAAAATGTATTAAAATAGTATTGTTGCTGTATGGGTGGATAGCGAAGCGGTCAAACGCGACAGACTGTAAATCTGTTGGCTTATGCCTTCGGGGGTTCGAATCCCTCTCCACCCATTTTTCCTGCCATCGTAGCTCAGTAGGTAGAGCGCATCCATGTTAAGGATGAGGTCACCAGTTCGATTCTGGTCGATGGCTTTCGGCTTCGCTCAAGTTGGAAATAATTAGAAATTATAAATTATATTGGAGTTATTATGGCAAAAGATAATAGAGAAGTGATAAATTTGGAATGCAAGGACTGCGGGCATTTGAACTATCAGACGAAAAAGAGAGTCAAGCCGTATTCGGGTGAACAGATTACCAAGTTGGAGTTGAAGAAATACTGTGAGCATTGCCGGAAGCATAGGGAGCATAAAGAGACGAAATAGAATTTTCAATGATCAATTTTTGAATTTTCATACTAAATTAGATAAATGTTTGAGCATTGGGGATTGATTATTGGAAATTCTTTGAAAATTGAAAATTGTGAATTGAAGATTTTTTATATTCTGGGGGCATAGTTCAATGGCTAGAATATCGGTCTCCAAAACCGACGATCTCAGTTCGAATCTGAGTGCCCCCGTTTCGGCTGAACTCGCTCTCACCGTTACGGGCAAGTCAGCGGTAGCTGCCTTCTTTCCCTTCACTAAATCGAGCGGTTCCGCCTCTCCCCCAAAAATTTTCTCTTCCTGACTGATCCTCGTTACTCTCGGAGTCAGTCGGAGTGCTCACAATTTTTGGGGGAGAGGAGAGGGGGAATATGATCTGAAAGTGGATCATATTTTTTGTTTGGAAATCGATCATTGAAAATTCAATGAAAATTGTCGCCCTAATTTGGCTACTGCCAAAGAGGATGATCCCCGAACAGGGGGAAATTGTGAATTGTAAATTGATAATGTTATATTTATAAGAGAATATATTTATATTGCGCACAATGATTAGAAGATTTTTACTCATATTTTTATTTGTATTATCTGTGAGTTTCGCGCGGGCGGCAACTTATGATGTGGTCGGAGTGGTTCGATATGGTGGAGTGGTGGATGAGATACTGGTCAATGATATTACGGTAAATGTATATAAGTTGGGTGATGAAAGTGTTTGGCGGGGAACTTTGAGCAAGGATGGTGACCGATTGAATTTCGGTTTGCCGATTGAGGACGTGGCCAAAAATGACCAGATAATAATTACGGCTGAAGCGCAGGTGGGCGCGGGAGTAAAGAGCAATGGTTATTTCGGTGGATCGACGGTGGTGATTACCAACAAGGAGTTGGATAGTGGATTGATAGGGGAGGTTACTGTTGATCTGAGGGTAATACCGGTGCCGGTATTTGATACGACTGATGATGAAGAGCTCTCGATGTGTTGGAAGGGAATGGACGATTTTTCGGTGATTAGTTATGAAGTTTATCGCTCAAATGAATTGGTGGGTGATTGGGAGGTAGTGGGTAGGGCCGGACAAAATGCCAATAAGCAGGTTTGTTTTATTGACAATGCGATGGTGGATGGTGAAGTTTATTATTACCAAATCGCGGTTTTGAATTCGTGGAATGCCGGTGTGGGCAAAGAGGCATATGTGTCCAGGGCCAGGTCGGGAATCAGTAATGGCGTGGTTTTAAATAAAGGCGAGGTGGAAATAATCCAGACTGATAAAGATGATATTTCGGATGTGACCGAGACAGATGTTACCAAGCCCGTGGTTGATAGTACTGATGGACAGTTGGTGTCATACTGGGATCAGATAGATGGGTGGTGGGATGAATTGAAAGCAATTATTGACGGGCAGGAAATGTCATGGCAGAATTTGATGATTCTGGTGATGGCGGGAATTTTACTGGTTATTATTTTGTATTTTGTTGTATCGGTGTGGATAGCCAATCTGACTTCGAGGGGGAGTAGGATTTGGGTGGAAAAGCTTGATAAGGAGAAAACAAAGAAGAAGAAAAGCGCTTAAAAACATTTATAAGTACTTATAAACATTGATAAACAAATTTGCAAGGGTTGTCATATTGTTTATAAATGTTTTTTTATTTTGTATACTTGATAAAAGAAATAAAAATTGTGTTTTTATGGAAAAGAGGGTCTCGAAATATGTGTTGGCGATGGGTGCCGTGGTGGTGATGTTTGGTTTG
>JAHJAL010000123.1 GCA_018814055.1 Patescibacteria group bacterium | reverse complement strand
TTGGTGGTAAGTATTGCCAAGCGTTATGTTGGTCGTGGTTTGAGCTTATTGGATTTGATCCAAGAGGGTAATACCGGTTTATTGCGGGCGGTGGAGAAGTTTGATTATCGCAAGGGTTACAAATTTTCGACATACGGTACCTGGTGGATCCGTCAGGCGATTACGCGGGCGATAGCTGATCAGGCGCGGACTATTCGTATTCCGGTCCATATGGTGGAAACTATCAATAAGTTGACGCGGGTGCAGCGGCAGTTGGTGCAGGCCTTGGGGCGGGAACCGTTGCCGGAGGAAATTGCGGCGGAGATGGGGATTGATATTGATAAGGTCCGCTATGTTCTCAAGATTTCTCAAGAGACGGTTTCGTTGGAAGCGCCGGTGGGCGAGGAAGAAGATAGTTATCTGGGTGATTTCTTGGAAGACAAGGTTACGATGTCACCCAAAGATTCAGCTACTGTTCAGCTTTTGAAAGATCATCTGGCCAAAGTGCTGGAGCTGTTGTCTCCCAGGGAGAAAAAAATTCTGGAAATGCGGTTTGGTTTGGTGGATGGTACGACCAGGACGCTGGAGGAGGTGGGCAAAGAGTTTGGCGTGACCAGAGAACGTATTCGTCAGATTGAGGCCAAGGCGCTGATGAGACTGCGTCGCAATAGGGAAAGCAGGAAGTTGCTTGATTACCTTGGATAGTTACGAATGACCAATTTTGAAATAATTCTATCTTTATTGTAAAATTTGATTTGTGGTAGTGTATTATCAATCCGGGGTAGCTCAGCTGGTTAGAGCGACTGACTGTTAATCAGTAGGTCGTGGGTTCGAATCCCACCCCCGGAGTTTTTGACGCGAAGCTCATACCTCTTTTGGTTGGAGTTTTTTGATATGATTATATTATAGTCAGGATGAAATATATTTAATAAAAATTATATGAAGAATGAAGAGCTGATACAGGAAGCGATTGAGATTGTAAATCCGAAAACTATAGCGAATGCTGAGATGGGAGGTGTTGGATGCGCCTTGATGACTGATAAGGGTACTATTTTCAAGGGTGTTTGCATTGATACCATTTCGGGGATGGGATTTTATGCCGAACATACAGCTATTAGTCAGATGATTACTCAAGGAGAATATCTGATTAAGAAAATCGTGGCGGTTAAGAAAGGTGATGATGGTAATGTAATTATTATGCCACCTTGTGGCAGGTGTCGTGAGTTTATGTATCAGACAAATCCTGATAATTTGAAAGCTGAAGTAATTTTGGAGGAGGATAGGATAGTGACTTTGGAAGAGTTATTGCCTTATCGAGATATATAGTGAGTGAGGTGGGGGGTATACTAACAAACAGCTACTAACTGGTTGAAATGTTGAAGAAAAACTTTCGGACTCTCCACTAACTTATACCAATCAACACTTCGTAAGTTGTCCCACTGCTCGAGTTTAGTTTTTTCATGCACGCTGATGAGGCGTGTTTTTAGCTTGTTTTGACAAAGATGATTGGTTTGTTTACAATTAATTTACCAGTACCTGGGGTGGGGGTATTGAAATAATATTTAATAATAATGAATCATGAAAAGGGATAAAGTATTGGTTAATTTTAAGAAGGCGGGGAGTTTGCTTGATAGGATTATCAAAATGACGGAGGAGGGTGAGTATTGTGTTGATATTATGCAGCAGAATTTGGCAGTGATCGGTTTATTACGATCGGCTCATCAGAATCTAATGGAAGGACATTTGAATAGCTGTTTTATTGATGCTATGGAATCTCAAAGTAAGGCCAAGAAACAAAAAATGGTCGATGAAATTTTGACAGTAACCAAGTTGTATAATAAATAAACATATGGGTAAAGTAGTATTTTATGTGAAAGGAATGCATTGCGCTAGTTGTGAGTTGATTATTGAGAAGAAAGCTTTGGAGTTACAAGGGGTAAACAAAGCAGAGGCTAATCAAAAGGATGGCACCCTGGAAATATATTATGAAAGAGCTAAAAAGCCAAAAATATCGATATTGAATAATCTGTTGAAAGATCAAGGCTATGTATTTTATGAAAAGCAACAAGATGAGAAAGGTTCGGGATCAAGTAAGTTGACATTGGTACTACTAGCAATAATTTTCTTAATTATTTTTTTCATTGTTGAAAGGACGGGTGTGGCCGGGTTGATAAGTATCAATAGCCAATCGTCGCTCGGTGTAATTTTCTTTTTTGGATTGGCAGCCGGGTTATCCAGTTGTGCCGCTTTGGTCGGGGGATTGGTTTTGTCGATGTCAAAACAGTGGAATCATCTATATGAAGGAGGTCAGAGTTTTTGGCAACGTTTTGCACCACATTGGCTTTTCAATATTGGCAGGCTCTTATCATACTCTTTGTTCGGGGGAATATTGGGGAGTATTGGAGGTGCTTTGGGTATGAATGTTGGATTGTCTGCTTTTATAGTAATTTTGGTTTCAGTATTTATGTTTGTAATGGGATTGAATATGGTTGGCATAGGATGGGTTGGTAATATATCTTTGAGTGTGCCAAAGTTTTTAACGCGTTATTTTACTGGCGAAAAGAATTTTCAGGGCAGGTATATGCCTTTTGTTTTAGGAGCTGGAACTTTTTTTATTCCGTGTGGTTTTACGATTAGTGCTCAAGGTGTGGCTTTGTTGTCGGGAAGTTTTTGGTTGGGTGTGTTGGTTATGTTATTTTTTGCACTGGGGACTATGCCTGTACTTCTGTTGATTGGCCTGTCTTCAGTTAAGATAATGGAGAAACCTCATTTATCTAACTATTTTTTGAAAGTGGCGGGATTTTTAGTATTGTTTTTTGCTTTATTTAATATCAATTCACAATTGAATGTATTGGGATTGCCCAGTTTGAATAATATTACAATTGAGAGTCAGAGTGATCAAAAAGAAGATTTCAAAATAGTGGATGGGAAACAACTGGTGAATATGCAGGCTTCTGCATATGGGTATTCGCCGGATTATATAAAATTAAAAACGGGTGTGCCGGTAGAATGGATAATCAATAGCAAGGGTGTGAGTGGTTGCACCAATGCTATTATTGCACCAGGTTTGATTGAGGGTAGTGTTTCACTGGTGAACAATCAAGAAACAGTAGTGGAATTTACTCCGAAAAGTTCCGGAAAGTATAAGTTCTCATGTTGGATGGGAATGGTGACCGGTGTTTTTGAGGTGGTTGATTGAAAAATAATTAGAATACATAATTTTTAAAATATGAAAAAAACTATATCAATCGAGGGGATGCATTGCACTTCATGCGCGGTCAATATAGAAGATGATTTGAAAAAAATTAATGGGATGAAGTCAGCAACTGTAAATTATGCTTCTGGAAAAGCACGGGTAGATTTTGATGAAGATATAGTGAGTATGAAGAAGTTGGTTGGGGTGATTGAAAAGGATGGCTACAAAGCCCTACTGGAAGATTCGGACCAGGCAGCATATGGACATAAGAAAACCGGTGCTAAAACAAGTGAGACGTATATTTGGAAAAGACGATTTATTGCTAGTTTGATATTTGGTTTACCAGCCATATATTTAATGTTGACCATGTTTTATCCGGCAATGAAGTTTGATATCTTGGAAAAATATTCTTTATTATTGCAAGTTCTGTCAGCGGCGTCAGTTATATTGTTTTCGTTTTCTATTTGGCAATCCGGTTTTAAAGGATTGATCAGGTTGCGACCGAATATGGATTCATTGATATTTATTGGTACGGCAGTTGCCTTTTTTTATTCATTGATTATTGTTTGGCCGGATTTGTGGAGCGGATCAATGTCAAATCAGGAAGTATATTTTGAAGCGTCTGTTTTTATTTTGATATTTATTTCTTTGGGAAAATATCTGGAGGCGGTGACCAAGGGTCGGACCAGTCAAGCTGTAAAAAAATTAGTCGGGCTTCAGGTGAAAGAGGCAATTGTATTGGAGGATAATAAAGAGATAAGAATATCGATTGATCAAGTTCGAGTAGGCAGTATTATATTGGTTAAACCGGGGGATAGAATTCCGGTTGATGGCCGGATTATTGGCGGTCAGTCATCGATTGATGAAAAGGCGATAACGGGGGAGAGTATACCGGTTGATAAGAAAGAGGGTGACGAGGTGATTGCGGGGACGATTAATCTATCCGGAGTGTTAAAATTTGAAGCTACTAAGGTTGGGGTGGATACGATGTTATCGCAAATAATTCAGGTTGTGGAAGAGGCGATTGGGACTAAGGCACCGGTTCAATTATTGGCTGACAAGGTGTCTTTGTATTTTGTTCCGACAGTAATTGTGATTGCGATAGTGTCGTTTATTGTGTGGGTTATATTGGGGCAAACATTGCCGTTTGCTGTTGGAGTGTTTGTGACGGTATTAATAATTGCTTGTCCTTGTGCTTTGGGGTTGGCGACACCGACAGCAGTTATGATGGGAACGGGTTTGGCGGCTAGTCGAGGAATTCTATTCAAAACTTCAGATGCATTGGAAAAAGCCAAAGATATTGATGTAGTTGTTTTTGACAAGACGGGGACGATTACCAAAGGTAAACCGGAGGTTACTCGGGTATTGTCGCTAGATAGTGAATTTACTGAACAAAAGATATTGCAAATTGCGGCATCAATTGATAATAATTCAAATCATCCTTTGGCTATGGCAATTGTTGAGAAGTCACAACTGGATAATCTTGAACTGATTGATGTGGATAGTTTTAATTCTGTGGCTGGAATGGGTGTGGTGGCTAAATCAAATAATCATAGCTATTTTGTTGGTACAAGAAGGCTAATGAATGATAATGGTATTGATTTTAGTGATTTTGAATCCCAGATAGTTAGTCTGGAAAAATTAGGGCAAACGGTTGTATTGTTTTCAAAAGACAAGAGTGTGATTGGCTTGATCGCTTTGGCTGATAAGATTAAAAAAGATTCAAAACAGGCTATTGCTCGATTGAGGCACATGAAAAAAGAGGTTTATATGATAACCGGAGATAATCAAGCGGCAGGGTTAGCTATAGCTAAACAAGCAGGTATAGATAATGTTATGGCGGAAGTTTTATCTCAAGATAAAGCCGGTAAGATAAAAGAACTGCAAAGTTCTGGTCAAAAAGTGGCGATGGTGGGAGACGGGATCAATGACGCGCCGGCGTTAGCCCAAGCGAATTTGGGAATTGCCATGGGGGCGGGGACGGATGTGGCGATAGAAACGGGAGAAATTATTCTTATCAAAGATAGTTTGATGGATGTAATAGCGGCAATTAGAATAAGTAATTATACATTGTCAAAAATAAAGCAAAATTTATTTTGGGCTTTTTTGTATAATTCTCTTGGTATCCCGATCGCGGCCGGTTTGTTGTATCCCTGGACAGGTTGGTTGTTGTCGCCGGCTATTGCGGCGGCGGCGATGGCGTTTTCTTCGGTGAGTGTAGTTTTGAACTCGCTATCAATGAAGTTTTATCGGTAGAGGGATGAGATGTTGTTGGCAATGATGTTCTAAATAACTAGTGAGTAAGGGTGTGGGGTAACTATCCCGTAACTAGTAAACAGGTGCGAACTTCGTGTATCGCGCGGAGTTTTTTAGAAATAGATTGAAAAATATCTGTTACTTTTTGCTATAGTTTGGGTAATTAATAAATTTTTAAGGGTAAAGTTCGAAAAGTGAACCAAAGTTGCTAGAATTTAAGTATGAAATGTCTTAAATGTAACAAAGCAAACTTTTGGCAAACTTCTCAAGGTAGACTCAAATGTAAACATTGTCGCTATCTGTTTATACCCAAGTCCAATATATTTAAAGTAACTAAAAGCCTCTTAAGGGAAGTAATATCCGAATTTGTTTTTGAACATTCAACCAATATTATTCTTGATCGAGTTAATATCTCTAAATACAAACTGCTAAAGATATTAACCGGATTAAGAATAGCCATGATTAAAGATTACGCAGATGTTTTTGAAGGTATCGTCGAAGTAGATGAAACGTATTTAGGGGGCCAATGGAAGAATAAGCGAAAATCACAAAAGAGAAAGTTGGGCAAGCTAAAAGAGGTAGAGGTAGATTCAAACAACCGGTATTCGGTATTCTCTGTAGACAGGGCAAGGTGTGGGCGGAGGTAGTAGACAATGTAGAAGCGACTAACCTGCAATCTAAAATTATCAAACAAGTGAGGAAAGGATCTACTGTTTGCTCGGACTCCTGGAGAGGATGTACCGGAATTGCGGCTAAAGGATATGTACACAGGCTGGTCAAACATGAAAAACAAGAATACTCGGATGGTAAAGGCAATCATATCAATGGCTTAGATGGTTTCTGGGGTTACCTGAAAAGAAAACTGACTGCTAAGGGAGGAATTAGGAAGAAGAAGCTACCAATTTATCTGGGTGAATATGTCTGGCGATACAATTTCAGAAATTTATCTTTAAAAGAACGTGAAAACTATTTATTTAACTTGCTAATCAGGTAACGTTTGGTTCAAAAATCAGACTTTACCCTTTTAAATATAAATAAAAAAATTTGTATAAAAAAGTTGAGAAAGATTTTCCTCTGGGGAAGACGTTGGAAAAATATTTGGAAGGTTATGTGAAGTAGAAAAATATTAAGTTATAATAGTTGTTTTTTTGATATAGTAAGGGTGATTAATATTTTGAAAACTATATGAAGAAATGGATTTTTTGTCTGGCGATAGTATTGGTATTATTTAATTGCGTGTTGATCGATAATGTCGAAGCTTATGAACAGCTGGTTTTTGGTGGTTCGACTGAGTTTGCGGTGGGGACAAAACCCCGGGATGTATTGACGGTTGATTTGGATGAAGATGGGCATATGGATGTGATTTCGCTGAATAATGATTCAGATAATATTTAGGTGATTTTGGGTGATGGAGAAGGTAGCTTTGGAGCGGCATCTCATTTTGCGGTTGGAGACACTCCACGAGGGGCGTCGTTGGGAGATTTTGATGAAGATGGTGATTGGGATTTGGTAGTAGCTAATGCGGATAGTGACAATGTTTCGATATTGATTGGCAACGGGGCGGGTGGGTTTGGAGCGGCGACAAATTATACTGTTGGCGATAATCCGCTTGGAGCGGGAGTGGGGGATTTTAACAGCGATAATTATCTGGATATTGCGGTGACAAATGGTCAGTCGGCGTTTGTATCAATATTATTTGGTGACGGA
>JAHJAL010000122.1 GCA_018814055.1 Patescibacteria group bacterium | reverse complement strand
GAAAAAACTTTTTCAACTTTTTTGCAAATCTTTTCTCATAATCATATTATCAGTTACATCTTTAACTGCCGTACACGCTGTCGGTCAAACCAGTGGCGATCAAGTCAAATCAGATAATTATATTGATGATTTGGCGTTGGCTGGCACACAGACAGGTGGTGCTCAAATAGATAATTACACGTCCGATGTTATCACATCAAATATTCCTGCTTGGATGATCGGCGCAGCCGTTACATTGGGGAATACTGATTATCAACAATTGGACAAGGTCCCAACATTATTCATTCGCTACAGCCAAGATCAAACCGATTGGTCCGAATGGACACGGTTATATTTCAATGACAATGATTATCAATCGCCAGAATTGTACGCCGACCCTTATGCCCTTGATTTTGCCGCGAATTATTTCCAATATCAAATCTCCCTTGACAATAATTTGCCGATTTCGCAAGTAAAATTGGTTTTTCTTGATCCAACCCAATATGATAATGCTCATATCAGCTCTTCCGCCCAAATTCTCAGCGCGGAAACTGTACTAATCATCTCCCGAACCCAGTGGGGAGCGGATGAATCAATTATGTTCTGGGAGGATGACATGGAACACGCCCGGATCGACCAAGTCATAATTCATCACACGGCCGCCAATGACAACACTCCGATCGACCCCGAGGCAACGATCCGGGGTATTTACTACTTTCATACTATCGAGAGGGGATGGGGGGATATCGGCTACAATTATCTCGTCGATCATCACGGCAATATTTACGAAGGCCGCAAAGGTGGCTTGGGGGTTGTAGCCGCCCACGCCTATGGTTTCAACCATGGCAGTGTCGGCATTTCAGTGCTTGGCAACTATGAAGAAGAATATCCTGCCGACAACAGCATTGACGCTGTTGTCGATCTCATCTCATTTATTAGCTTCCAAACCGACCTAAATCTCGAAAGTGTACTCACGCTCAATGGCGAATCATATGATGCCGTCAGCGGTCATCGCGACGTCAATGCCACTGCCTGTCCCGGCGAAAAATTCTATGAATTGTTGCCCGACATCATTGATCAAGCCATCGATGCCAGCCAAAACTATGAAGACAAAACATATATGACTGAATACTTAGATCAATCAAGTTATTTCGTAGAACTATCAAATTCCAAAAAGGCCGATATCACCGTCGAATACAAAAATACCGGCAATGCTGCTTGGTTGGAGGGATTGGACGAGGTATTGATCGTTACTAGCGGAGAAGCGGGCCGAGACAGTAAATTTGCCGACATTAGCTGGAACTCCACTTCACAAGTCGGCGACATGTATCAATACACCACTATGCCGGGTGAAACGGGTGAATTTCATATTGTTTTTTCAGGGATTGGTCAGAAGGGTAATTTTCTAGAAAAATTTTCTCTAATGGGACCGCATGGGATTATCCCTAATTCAGAATTCAACGTTTTGATCAATAGCCAAGGCAACGCAGATAATCCCGATGGGATTATCAAGCCAACCAACAACTTTGGTGTTGGCCCCGCTCGGTATCGCGCTACCTTCTATGACAGCATTGGTGAAGTTACTATCAAACAAGGAGAAAAGAAAAAAGTTTGGATTGAATTTCTCAACGATGGTGATAACATCTGGTACAATTTCGATCCTTTCCCCATGCATCTTGGTGCCACCAATCCACCGGATCGCCATAGCGACTTCTACTCTTCCAATGATTGGCTCACTCCCAACCGTATCAATCTCCTGCAAACCTACGTGTCTCCCGGCGAAGTAGCCCACTTTGAATTCACTCTTGATACGACAAATGTCCCCACCGGCACCTACCACGAAACTTTCTCTCCCGTCATCGAACACCTCACCTGGCTCGACACCCCCGCTACCATCGATGTTACCGTGAATTAAAGTATTGTATTTAAATGCATAATAAGTAATTATATTTATGCCCATCCAATGGCTAGTCGATTACTGGAAAAAGACCGGCCCCTTCGCCTTACCATTCTTTACCCAAAGAAAAATCGCCCTCCAACTCAAATTCGGCGACCAGATTATCTACCGCCGTCACGACGACCACAAAAAGTGGATATATATCGAAAATCAAGCAACCATCGAAAAGTATGTTCGCCAACATACTTTTTCTTTTCATCCCCACCAACTCTCCGATGACAATGTCAAATGGATTCTCATCGACATCGACAAAAGAAACGACAAACTACCATTTAAATATATTGTTGAAGTAACCAAAGTCTTAGCCAAAATGTTGGACGATAATAAACAAAAGTATTTATTAAAATATTCCGGCAACCGCGGTTTTCACTTCATGTGGTCCCATGGCAAAATCAAACCCAAAGATATTAAATCCGGCGCCATTTATGAGTTGGAACATCAAATTGTCGACAAATACACTGCTCAGCTGGAAGAACATTTCCACCATTCAAAAACAGCGAAATCCCTCAATAAATACTATCCCGCCAATTCACATATATTCTCCACCAATTCTGCCGACAAAAAACTCTCCCACTGTATCCTCATCGACAAAAATATTTTAAAACCAAACGCTGTCTTCCGCTCCCCCTGGTCCGTTCATCCCACCACCGGCCTGATCTCAGCCCCAATCGAAGTAGGCGAGTTGGATAATTTTACACAAGACAATTTCACGCCTGATAAAATTATTCCGCGATTGAGACAATTTGAAATCCCGTCATAGCCAAAATATCAACCTTATCATCCTTTTTTCTCTTAACCCATCCAACATGAAAGCCAAACATATCCTCGACGAAATTATCGGCTGGTATGGTATGGTTGTCATCGTCGGGGCATTTGCGATGGTGAGTTTTGAAATCTGGGCTCCGGCTGATCTTATTTACCAAGTCCTTAACGCTACCGGAGCCCTGGGAATGATTTATATCTCGTTCAAAAAGCGAGCTTATCAACCCGCTGTCTTGAACATTTTTTGGGCAGTAATCGCCGGAATAACCATAGTCAGATTGTTGATCTGATTCTTCTGTTCAATACCATATTTTGATTCCAATCACCAATCAGAGCTATAATTTATTTGTAGTCTTCAATTCCCAGTAATCAGATATCTGTTATGCTTACCAAATGTATACTATGCGACGCCAAATTCTACCAAGCTTTCAATAATTATCCTGAAAAAAACAGGACAACAGATAAATAAAGAAAATAATATATGACCAAAATCAAACTAATAATTTTTGACTGGGATGATGTATTTACCCTTGGGTCAAAAGAGGGTTATTTCAAATGCTATCATGAAGCATTAGACGGAGTGGGGATACAACTTGATCCGGTGGAAGAAAAGAAACGAATTCTGGCCAAATGGGGCCAACCACATCGGGAAGAGTTACGGGAATTGCTGAAGGAAAAGCCAGAATTGCTCGACCAAGCATGCAAAATTTATGAAGAAAAACTTTACGGCCATACATTCATCGATCAACTATCACTCGTTCCGGGAGTGATTGAGCTCCTTGAGAGATTAAGCCAAAAATATGTTCTCATGGTTGTAACTGGTCTTGACCGCCATATAATGAATGAAAAAGTAATTCCAAAATTTGGTATACCTCAAGTATTTAAACAAATTGTCACCACTCACGATATCAAAGACCCCAAACATTATAAACCCAGTCCCTTTGTCCCCGCTCAGATGCTCAAAGAGTACGATATACAACCCGATGAAGCCATCTTCGTCGGTGATGCCACCAATGATGTCTTAATGGCCCAAGGCGCCCATATCAGCCCGGTCGTCGTCCTCACCCGGGCACCTCAACCAAGAAGAGGCCCAAAAGCTTGGCGTCAAATATGTAATTCCTGATGTTACACACTTAGAAAAAGTTATCGATAAAATATATCAATCATGAAAGCAGTCGCCATTTGCTCATCCAAAAAATACAAAGACGACGTCAAACAATTTTGTCTGGAGTTGGAAAAACATGGAGTAGTTATCTTTGATCCCAACATCAACCAACCAATCAATGAAGACGAATTTATTTCATCAGATCATATCACCAAAACTATTTTCAAGGGTTTGACCCTTGAGCACTTTGATAAAATCCGCAAAGCTGATGTATGTTTCGTTTACAACCAAGACAACTATGCCGGCATCAGCGTCAGTCTGGAAATGGGATACGCCTGCGCGCTAGGTAAACCGATATACGCCCTAAACGAAAAAACCGGCGACCCCTGTCGGGATTCTTTAATTGACAAAGTGGTTTCCACGCCAAGCAAATTAGCCAAATTGCTGAAATAAATCAAAATGAAAATACACATTGGTTCAAAAAACAAAGTCAAAGTGACAGCTTCCCATGAAGCTATCAATATGTATCCTGAAATATTCCCATCTCCCGAAATTATATCAATTGATATTGACGTTGATTTATTTGGTCATCCCAAAAATATCGAAGAAACCGTTACCGGCGCAATCACCCGGGCCAAAAAAGCACACAAGAAATGTGATTATAGTATCGGCTTGGAAGGCGGCCTAATCGAAGTGCCACATACCAAAACCGGATTTATGGAAATCAATGCCTGCGTCGTCTTTGATGGAAAAAACCATCATCTAGGCCTATCATCTGCCTTTGAATGGCCCACAGAGGTCAGCCAAGCAATCATCAGTGGACAATTCGACGCCAGTCAGGCTTTCAAACAATTAAATATGACCGATCAGGAAAAATTAGGTGCCGCTCCCGGCGGGATATGTGGATTTCTCACCAAAGGCCGACACACTCGCGAACAACAAATCAAACAATCCGTCATTATGGCCATGATTCAACTTGAAAATTCCCATTTATATAAATAGAAAATATGAAGCAACGTAACGTAGCCTTAATTTTACTTTTCAACGACCAAAAAGAAATACTCCTGCAGCATCGCGATGAGGACGCTGATCTTTTGCCAGGTCATTGGGGTTTCTTTGGTGGTGAAATCGAAAAAGGTGAGACACCACTGGAGGCAGTATCACGGGAGACTCAGGAAGAACTGAGTTATCAACTAAAAAATCCCCATCAAATAATGACCCAAAATTTCGCAGACAAAGACAATGGATATTACGGTACTAAGCATGTATTTTCAGAAAAATATAACCCCACTCAAACATTGGAGCAACATGAAGGCCAAGGCATGAAATGGGTGGATCTAATCGATACTAAACAGATGAAAATTATCGACCATGATCGAGAAATTTTGGACAGTATAAAAGGCAAATACTAACAAATAATTATGCGAATCAATCACATTCACGAAAAAGGCATGAAAGATATAAACGAAGATAGTTATTTGATCCAAGACAATATCTTTGGTGTTTTCGACGGAGCCGGCAGTCTCAACAAATACGTTGATGATGAGGGTAAAACCGGTGGTTTCATCGCCTCCACCATCGCCCAAGAAACTTTTATCCAAAACAATAAATCACTCAAAGAGTTGGCCGTCGAAGCAAACTCTCAAATCATGGCCAAGATGCAAGAAAGGAACATCGACACCACCGACAAATTAAACCTCTGGTGTAGCAATTTGGCCGTTGTGAGATTTGAAGACAAGCAAATCAATTGGACACAGCTATCCGACGCCGCCATTATCTTTATTTACAAAGACAATTCCTTCAAAGTAATTCGGGGTGACAATGATTATGATCAAGAAACTATGATCAAATGGAAACAACTAGCTGACCGGAAAAAAGAAAACATTCGACTAGAATTGGACGAACAACTCAAATCAGTCCGCAGAAAAATAAATATTACATACGGGTTTCTAACAGGTGAACCGAAAATGGTTAATTTTTTACAAGAAGGCAGAGAAGACTTGAGTAATATCAAACACATCCTCTTATTCACCGACGGCTTCACAATTCCCAAGACAAATCCCACCGATCCCGATCAGTGGGACGAATTTGTTAAAATGTATTTAAATGGTGGAATCGAAGCCATCAAAAATCACATCCGATCTATCGAAGACTCAGATCCAAACTGCTGGACCTATCCACGAGGCAAGCAATATGATGATATGACCGCTATATCCATCACTTTATAATTGCTAAATTGCTATATTGTAAAATTGTTGATAATGACTAAGTCGCCTCTCAACAATTAAACCATTTTGTAATCTATATTTATGGCTCATTTCAACAAAGTCGGACTAATAATTCTTTCCGATGACCAAACCAAATTCATGTCCGTAGTCAAAGACAATTTCACCTCCGATTTCATCCTGCCCGGCGGACGAATAGAGGAAGGCGAAAGCGACAAAGAATGCTTATCTCATCCCAAATTATCCCCGATACT
>JAHJAL010000024.1 GCA_018814055.1 Patescibacteria group bacterium | reverse complement strand
TATAAACTTTTTGGTTATGAGTGTTTTTCGGGGCGATTCCAAGATAAATACAGAAATGATGTATAATATGGGTATGATCAATACCAAAAAACTGATTGAGCTTTTCAGACAATTTCCGGCGGTGAAGCTGGTGTATTTGTTTGGGTCGAGGGCGAGAGAAGAGGCCGGACCTTTGAGCGATTATGATTTCGCGGTCTGGCTGGAGGAAGCGGATCCGGCGGCGGCTGGAAAATTAAAACTCGAATTGATAAATAAAATCGGGACAGCGTTGGGAACAGAACAGATAGATATGGTGGCGCTAAATAGTTGCGAAACGCCGGAATTGAAATATGACATCATCACCAACGGCCGGTTGATTTATGAGATAGAGCCATTCAAGCTAATAGTTGAGCCAAAGATTATAAATGAATATATTGATTTTGATTATTTATTGAAAAAGTATAATCTGACAATATCATGATGACCAACCAAAAAATTATCGAAAACAAGATCAGCCAGATCAAAAAATATCTTAATATATTGGACGATTATCGACGTTATTCCGCTCAAGAGATGGCCAACGATATTGTTATCAGCGCGGTGGTGGAGCGGTATTTGTATCTGGTGGTGCAGGCGACGATTGATCTAGGGGAGGCGTTTATCGCATACAAAAAATTACGAAAACCGGCGACTTACAAGGAAGTGTTTGAGATTTTGAGCGAAAAAGGTTTGATCAGCAATGAGCTGGCTGACAAACTACAAAACATGAGCGGATTTCGCAATGTCTTGGCTCATGTATATGACCAGATTGACTACCATATCGTGTGCGAGGTATTACAGAATGGATTGGAGGATGTGGAAAAATTCGTGAAGATAGCGGAGAAGAAAATACAAAGGTAAATATTGATAAACATTAAAAAACTCTTATAAACATTTTGGTTATAAGGGTTTTTTTGTTTAGCAATGTTTGAATAAATCTTTCTGGATCCTGGATACCGAAGCGCTCTTGCCTCGCTTTCGGTTCCAGGATGACAACATTGGTAATTGGATGAGGGGCGCTAGGCGTCTTGTTTGCCTTCCACATGAAAGCCGATTTCGGGTTTTTCGGTTTGTTCTTTCATAGCGGGGGTGAGGGTGACGGCGCCGAATTTGGATTCGTATCCCTTGACCTGGGCGGCGAGGGCGTTTAAGAGAGCTTTGGCGTGTTGGGGGGAGAGGGAGATGCGGGAGACGATTTTGAGCATGTTCATCTGGGGGATGTTTTGGGCGAAGTTGATGGTGAAGCCAAAGGGGTTGTGGTCGATGAAGGCGGCGTCACTGTACTGGGATTCGATTTTGGCGGGGTCGATGTTGACTTGGAGGGGTTTTTGTTTTTTGGGTTGGTCATTCATGGTTTTTGGGGGTTATTTGATAAATCGTATGTATTTATTATACATTTTTGTAGGGGCGGGGTTTCCCCGCCCTACGCGTTGTTTGATTGCGGAAAAATATATGAAAATTACACGTGAGATGAACGTGTAATTTTTGTTTATATAATCAAACCATATCGTATGCGTTGGGCGGGGAAACCCCGCCCCTACGATAAAATATTTTTATGATTTCGCTTTCCCCAATCCCGCTTGGGCTTTCTTGACTACTTCTTCGAAGACGCGGGGTTCGGCGATGGCTAAATGTGCTAATATTTTACGATCTAATTCAATCTTGGTTTTTTTCAAGCCATTGATGAAGCGGCTGTAACTGATTCCTAACTCTTTGCATTTGGCGCCGATGCGGGTGATCCAGAGGGCGCGGATGTCGCGTTTTTTCTGCTTGCGGCCACGATAGGCGTGGGCGCCGGCTTTGAGGAAGGCTTCACGGCGAGTCTTGACCCTTTTGGGGCCCTGGTAACCTTTGGTGAGCTTCATTAGTTTTTTGTGTTTGCGACGGGTGACAGTGCCGCGTTTGACTCGGGTCATGGGGGTAAATAAATAATGAATAATAAATAATGAATAATTGATTTGTTGAATAACCGTTATTTATGTATCTGATTATTCATTATTAATTATTAATTATTACAGATACGGGACCATGCGTTTGATGCGTTTTTTGTCGGCGTCGTGGACTGAGTCGGCGACTTGTAGTTTCCTTTTTCTCTTACTGGTACGTTTTTCCAAGAAATGGGACTGGCCGGCGTGCTTGCGTTTGAGCTTGCCGGTGCTAGTCTTTGACAATCTTTTTTTGTATCCTCGATGGTTCTTTAGTTTTGGCATGGTAAGTTAGTTACAGGGGGAAGTATAGCAAGTTTAATTATACTAAAATATTGGGGTTTTACAAGAGAAAAAGATTAGGAATAAGCTCTTATAAAGCTTATAAATGTTTATCAATGTTTTATTCTTAACTTTCAGCTTTTTCTTCTTTTTTCTCATCTTCCGCTGTTTCCGACTCTGCTTTGGTTGCCTTCTTGGGGCTCCAGTCGGGGTCGGGGGCCATGGTCATCTGCCACTGCCGGCCGAGGCGTTTGGCTTCGGATTCGATTTTGGCGCGGCCTTTCATGCGCTGATAGAAGCTATCAAGCATTTCGCGGGATTTATCGGAAAAAGCCATTTCCCGGCCTTTTAGGCGAAGAGTGATTTTGACTTTGTGTTTTTTCTCGAGGAATTCACGGGCCTTTTTGGCTTTGACTTGAAGGTCGTTTTCTTCAATATTCAAAGATAGGCGGATTTCTTTTTGATCCTGGCCTTTGTTTTTGGCGCGCTGTTTTTTGGCTTGTTTTTCCAGTTCATACTTGTGCTTGCCATAATCGATGATTTTGCAGACCGGTGGTTGGGCCTTGGGAGAGATTTCTACCAGGTCCAGACCGGCCGCGCGGGCCATTTGCAGGGCTTGTTCGCGGGAGACTGTTCCGACCGGCTGTTTGTTTTCGTCTACCAAAAATACTTCCGGGGCTTGGATTTTTTCGTTCATTCTGGAATATGTTTTGACTAGTTTCTTGAAACCGTACCGACGTACGCGACGTTTTCCCAATTGTTTGTTTTCCTCAAATATTATTTAAGATATGTATATTATAGCGAAAATGGAGTTAGTTGGGCAAGGTTAAGATAAAAAATGTTTTATTGGGTTTTTTCTAAACATTAAAATTAAATTAAAATAAAATTAAATAGTGCTCATGCATGGGGTAAATTACTGATAATATACTATCTATGCGTCTTTTGGGCGCTGTAAAGATGCTTGACATGAATTGACGGGTGGACTAGAATGGTATTTAGTCTGTTAAAAACAGGCGTTATTTTTTTTCGGAAACAAGGGGTCACCAAAGACTTTCTTATGTGGGTTGTTTGGTGTGATAAATGTTAATAAATGTTTTAAAAGTTTACTAAAATCACTATGAACGAAAACGGAAAATATGTGTTGACCAAAGAGGGCTTGGCAGAAATCAAGCGAGAGCTGGAAAAATTATACAAAGAGCGCAAGAAGATTGCGGCGGCCATCAAAGAGGCACGCAGCTATGGTGATATATCGGAGAATTCCGAATATACGGATGCCAAGGAGAAGCAGGGACTCTTGGAGGGTAGAATTGCCGAATTGGAGGATATTGTGCGTAATCATGTTATTTCCGATAATTCCTGTCAATCCAACAAAATCTGTGTGGGTTCGAAAGTCAAAATAAAACAATCCGGAAAAGAGTTTGCTTACACGCTGGTGGGAGCCACCCAGGCAAACCCGCAAGAAGGGAAAATATCAATTGATTCACCGGTGGGCAAGGCACTGTTGAACCATACGGTGGGAGATAAGGTGGAGATTATGGCGCCGAGGGGAAAGGTTCAGATGGAGATTGTGGGGGTAGGGTAATTATATGGTAGTGCTCGACCCATGTGTCGACCCGGGCGGACACACGGGTCCGCCCATACGATCCTCGCTGTTTTAATTTGGGCGGGGATTTTTTATAATAGAGTAAGTGTCAACAAACTTGATGCCTTTTATTTAGGGAGTTTTTATGACTGAGGATAAATTTTTTCATAAGTCTGTGCAGGAGGTGCGGGAGGAAAAGCTGGAAAAGATAAGGCGGTTGGGTGAGATTGCGTACAAGGATCGGGGGGAGAAAACGGATGTGATCAAAAATATTCTGGATAGTTTTGATCTGTATGAAGGGAATGAAATTGTGGTATGCGGGCGGCTGATGGCCAAGCGAGAGCATGGCAGGGCGGCTTTCGCGGATATTCGGGATGATTCGGCGCAAATGCAACTGCACATCAGGGAGGATATATTGGGAGAAAATGAATTTGAGTTTTTTGATGAATTGGTGGATATTGGAGATTTTGTGGAAGCCAGGGGAAAAGCGTTTGAGACCAAACGGGGAGAGAAATCAATTGAAGTAAGTGAATATAAGTTGCTGTCCAAATCCCTCAGTCAACTGCCGGAAAAATGGAAGGGGTTGCAGGATATTGAGAAAAAACATCGATATCGATATTTGGATTTGCTCATGGATGATGGGCTGCGGAATCGTTTTCGGCTGCGGGCCAAAACGATTGATGCCTTGCGGGAATTTATGAAAAGTCGAAATTTTTTGGAGGTGGAGACACCGACGTTACAAAATTCGGCCGGCGGAGCTTTGGCCAAACCTTTCAAGACTCATTACAATGCTTATGACATCGACGTCAAACTGCGCATATCCCTGGAAATACCCCTGAAAAAGTTGATCCTGGGCGGGTATGAAAAGGTTTATGAGATCGGACGAGTTTATCGCAACGAAGGCAAGGATCCATCCCATTTGCAAGAATTTACTATGTTCGAATTTTACTGGGCATATGTCAATTATGAAGATCTGATGGAGCTGACCGAGCAGATGATGCGGGAAGTGATTGAAAAAACATTGGGTAACATGATAGTAAATATCGATGGACAAAAAATTGATATGACTCCTCCCTACCTGAGAAAAACTATTTTTGAATTGATAAAGGAATATGGTGGACATGATTTATCGGGATATAAAACAGCAGAGGATTTACGGGATTTCATCAAGCAAGCAGGAATCGAGATTGAGGAAGATATAGCCAAGTTGGAATACGGTAAGTTGATTGATGAAATTTACAAAAAAGTAGCCAGACCAAAGGTGAAAGGGCCGGTTTTTGTGATTGATCACCCAATTGAATTATCTCCACTGGCAAGAAAAAAAGATGATGACCCGTCCAAAGTTGATCGATTTCAATTGATCGTCAATGGCTGGGAGATTTGTAATGCCTATAGCGAGTTGGTGGATCCCTTGGACCAGGAGGAAAGGTTCAGGTTGCAACAATTGAACAAGGCCAAAGGTGACGCTGAGGCGCATGACTATGATCACGAATACATCGAGGCGATGAGATACGGTATGCCGCCAATTGCCGGTTGGGGAATGGGAATTGATCGATTTATGTCGGTGCTGACAGGCATTGATAACGTCCGGGAGATGATTGTGTTTCCATATGTGAAGCCCAAGGATTTGGCAAAAACGGAGCACTTGGTAGTAGATAAGGTTGACACGTCGGATAGGCCGGTGAAGCTGGCAAAAGATTTGATTGATGATTTGGACAAACAAACCACAACTGATAAATTGACGGAAAATATCCTGGATGATAAGCAGTTGGAAAAGCTCAGCATCGAGACGATGGGGATATCCCGAGCGGATGCGTTGGAATTGATGAATGACAACTTGGAAAATGTTAATTTGCGGAAGCACAGCCAGGCGGTGGAAGCGATACTGCGGGGTGTGGCCCTAGAAGTGGGGGCAGATGAGGATGTGTGGGGCATAGCCGGTTTGCTACATGATATTGATTATGAGAAAACCATGAAAGAACCTACCAAACATTGTATAATTACGGAGGGTATCCTAAAAGAGAAGAGGGTCAGTCCATTGATCATTCAAGCGATCAAAGCACATAATCCGGCGTGCGGAGCTGTGCGAAAGACCCGCCTGGATAAAGCGATATACGCGGTTGATCCGCTAAGTGGTTTTGTGATAGCTTGCGCGATGGTGATGCCGGACAAGAAGCTGGAATCAGTAACGATGGCTTCGATGAAAAAGAAGTTCAAAGATAGGTCGTTTGCCAAAGGCGCGGATCGGGAGATAATTAGCTCATGCAAAGAACTGGGGATCAAGTTAGACAGATTTTTGGAAATTGGTTTGGAAGCGTTGAGTAAGATTAATGCTGAGCTGGGGTTGTAATAATTACGAATGACGAAAATATTTATTTGTAGGGGCGTACCCTCGCGGTCGCCCGTTGTAGAGAAAAAATAATGAATAGTGGGAGCGAGGACAATCCGATAGAGAAAAAGAACTTTGGAACAAAACCAGAGGAGCGGAGTGAGTCAATTGAGCTAAATAATGATTTGGAAGAAGCAGCAAAACCTTCGGATTATTTGAAATACCGAATTGAGCGGTCAAAGCGGGCGGATTCAGCTCGTTATCCCAAGAGTTTGGAAAAAATTTCAGATTTTCAATTTGTGAATAAGCCGGCCCCCAGAAGTGAAGGTGGTTCGGGTAAACCAGATGTACATCGCTACGAGAACCATGAGGCATTTGAGAAGAAAACGGATGATTATCCGCTGTTTGGAAGGGTGTTGCGATTCGCTAAAAATGCGGGAAATTTCCTGAAAGGGCTGATCAGACCAAACAAAAAGGAATTTAATCCTCACAATGCACTAAATACTGTCAACTTGGAGCTTAAAAAACGTTCTGACAAAGACAAAGAATTGCCCCAGAATGTTAGAGAATGGAATACGGATCGACGTCGATGATCCAGTCGGAGGGGATATCGGTGAGGAATTTTTGTAAATGTTGGCCTTTGAGGATAATGTGCCAGCGGTATTTGTTGTGCAGTCGGGCAAAAAAACAGGGCGAGGGGCCGAGGATGGTTTGCAGATCTTTTTGTTTCTGCTGGAGAAATATTTGATTGAGCTGTTTGAATAGCTTTATTGACTGGTTTTTGCATTTGGTCAGGTCGGTTGATTCATATATGAGCCGTACCAGTTGGGCAAAGGGCGGGAAGTTGCCTTTTTGTCTTTCGATTAGTTCAGAGAAGGCAAAGAGCTGATAATCTTCTTTGATCAGGATATCGATTAGCGGATTGTCGGATTCGTAGGTTTGCATAACAACTTTACCGGAATGATGGCCGCGACCGACTCGGCCGATGAGTTGTAATAATAGAGCAAAGCTGCGTTCGGTTGAACGGAAATCGGGCAGCTGGAATCCACCGTCGGCATTGATGATGCCGATCAGGTCAACGTTTGGTATATCCCAGCCCTTGGCAATCATTTGGGTACCGATCAATATATCGGCTCCGTGATGTTTGAATGCTTCGAAGATTTGAGCATGAGCGTTTTTGGTACGAGTGGTATCATAGTCCATCCGCAAGATCCGAGCAGTGGGGAAAAATTTTTTGACGTCTGATTCCAACCGCTGGGTGCCGGCACCATAGAATTTGATGGCATGGGAAGAACATTCGGGACAGCTGGTTAAATTTCTAGTGGTTAGGCCGCAGTGATGGCAGATCAACAAATTGTTTTGGTTGGTAAGGTGATAAGTCATGGGAATATAACAATTGGAACATTTGGCTACATAACCGCATTCCCGGCAAAAAATATAAGTAGCGTGACCGCGACGGTTGAGGAATAACAATACTTGCTTCTTGCAAATCAGGGCTTTGCTGATTTCTTCTTGCAATCTGATGGAAAGCAAAGATTTGTTGCCGGCTATGAATTCGTCCCGCAAATCGGCGATAGTAAACTCCGGCTGGCGTTTGGTTTGCTGGCCGGTTACTTCAGAAATAGTTTTCTTGAGTTTGATCATGTGCATTTGGCCCTTTTTGGCTTGCCAAAAGGTTTCCAGGCGGGGAGTGGCGCTGCCAAGTATCAGGAGGGAGTTGGTAAGCTGGCAGTATTTTTGGGCAACAGTGACGGCGTGATAACGAGGTGTTTGGTCTTGTTTGTAGCTGTACTCGTGTTCTTCATCGATAATAATCAGGCCCAGGTTTTGCACCGGACAAAACAACGCGGATCGAGAGCCGACGACGATAGAGGCGTCGCCACTGCGGAGACGGTGCCAGGCATCATATCTTTCGCCATCACTCATCTGGGAATGATAGACAACCAGTTTGTTGCCAAATCGTTCAAAAAATCGCTGCAGGGTTTGGGGAACGAGAGCGATTTCGGGTACCAAGATGATGACGCCTTTGTTTTGTTTGACTTGTTCGCCGGCAGCGCGTAGATACAATTCAGTTTTGCCTGAACCGGTGCGGCCAAAAAGCAAGATTGGTTTTTTGGTTTGTGCCAAAAATTCGGCAGTAATTAATTTCCAGGCTTTTTTTTGGGTTCCGAGCAATTCCGGCGGTGAAGTATAGTTTTTTGGATAATCAAATGGTTGGCGGATGATTTGTTCTTGCTGAATTTTTAATATTTTTTTGGTTTGCAACGATTTAATGCTGGCCCAGGTGATGTTGACTTTTGATCGGATATTGATCCAGGTATCTTGGCGGCGATAGCGGAGATGTTCATAAAGTTGTTTTTGCCTTGGGTGCTTATTTATAGTTTTTTTCTGTTCAGGCGTGAGATGATTGAGAAATATTGTCTTTTGATATTTGGGTTTGATGGACTTATTTGTTTTGAGGTTTTTGGTCAAAAATGAAGGGATCATGGCAAATAATGATTGACCAAGAGATGAATAATAATGCTCGCTAATAAAGTATGCGAGCTTGATCTGATGGGGGTTTACAGCGGGAGTGGGATCGATGATTTTGGAAATATTTTTGGTTTTGAAAGGGGGTTTTTTTGCCAGAATTTTGACAATTACCCCAAGTGCTCTGCGTCGACCAAAGGAGACCAAAACCAGCTGGCCGACTTGGGGTTTGGTGGTTTCTTTGGCGGGTATGGAATAAGTATACTCTTGGACAAGAGGTTTGGTGCGGGTATTGACGATGATTTGGACGTATGAAGACAAGATAAATTTATCAGCTTTTTATAGATTAAACAATTGTACGGCGTTTTCGGTAGTGGTTTGCGCGATAACTTCAAGGGCGGCGTTTTTGATTTCACTTATCTTGCGGGCAACTTCAACAACATAGCCGGGTTCGTTTTGCTGCCCGCGGTATGGAAGGGGGGCTAGATATGGAGAGTCGGTTTCTATAACGATTTTTTCGAGGGGGGTTTTTTGGACAACTTCGATTAGTTCTTCGTTCTTGGAGTAGGTGATGTTGCCCGTGAAACCAAGATAAAATCCCAGGTCAAGGATTCGGGATGCGGTTTCCCAACTGCTTTCAAAACAATGCCATACACCCCGAATTTTTTCGGATTTGTACATATTGAGAATTTCTAAAACATCATCATCACTGGCCCGGGAATGAATAATAACCGGCTTGGCTTCGGAGGATGCCAGAGATAACAAATATTGAAAGATTTTCCGCTGTTCAGCCGGATCAGTGGTGTTGCGATAATAATCCAGCCCGATTTCGCCAATAGCAACGATTTCCGGTTTGGAGATCAGTTCGGCAATTTTTTCCATACTGGCTATATCAGCGTTTTGGATGTGGTTGGGATGGAAACCGGCGGCCGGGTAGATAATGTCAAATTCATTGGCTAACCCATAGGCAAGCTTGGAAGTAGCCAGATCAATACCGGGAACGATGATGTGACTAAGCCCCGCTTCTTTGGCACGAGATATGACCTCTTTGATTTCGCCGGAGAATTCGGGGAGATTTAGATGGGAGTGAGTGTCTATAAAAAACATATTATATGATTATTTTTTGTTCTTAATTTCCATTCAAAAAAGCATAGATTATGCACAGGACGATTATGATGAGGGCGACTACTTTGCGTTTTTTGATGCGTTCTTTGAGGATGTAGATTGAGATGATGGTGGTGGCTATCGGATATAACAGCATGATGATGTTTGTCTTGGCGATACCGATAATTTGGTATCCATAAAATGATAGTATCATGGTCAAGACGGCAAAGAAAGAGATGACAAAGGTTTGCCAGAGGTTCTTTGGGGTGACTTTTGATATGTGGCCGGGATTGGCCAGAAAAAGGATGGTAGCAATAATAAATGTGCGGGTAAAATAAAGGGCGGCGGGGCTATAGACAACAAGCAGTTCTTTGTGAAACAAGGTTTCTACAGAAGCCAATACTATGGCGATAAACAATGGCACCGTTACTTTGAAATTCTCAATTCGCCAGCGGTGGAGATGGCTAAGAATTAGAGTGACACCGGCGATAATGGTAGCAATCAGTACTTTGTCGCTTCTTTCGTCGGAGAAGAGCAACATGCTCAAAAAGACTGCCAGAAGTGGCTGGACAATGACCACAAGTTGAAAATCGGCCAGGGTGTCCTTTTGGAGACAATAGTAATAGTAGAAATTCCAGATGGTAGCGATTAGAATCATTATCAGGAATATATATAGATAGTGATCACTAAGAGCTAACTCGAAATCTACCCAACCGATCCAGGGGAGAGTTAAAGCGGTAATCGCAAACAAAAATATAAAGAGCCATATGCCAAAACTGAGAACATCCATTCTCTCCTTTGATAGTAAATGTTTGTTGATCGTGGTGGCGATGATGTTGGCGATAGCGGCGCCAAGGGCGTGGAACATTTTATTTTTCGATTCTAGGAAATAAGGGTTTGTTTGGTTTGATAGTGGAGTCGATTTGGAAATTGCCCCATTTTAGAAGATCAAGGTATTTTTGGGGTTGGGATGAATTATGGGAACTCTCGACGGATTCCTGATTGAGAGATGTAAGTATATTGTGCGAAGTTGTGGGCGAGAATGGTTCTAATAGTAAGCCGATGATTCGTAGGGTTTCCAATAGATTATAAAATACTTTATTGAAATCGGGATCGATTTCATAATTTTCTATTTTTTTGATTGCTTCCCAGGGTTTGACTTGTTCAATGTATTTGTTGGCCGTTTCGATAATTTGCCAGATTTCGGCTAATAGTTTGTCTGTTTCCCCAAATTTGGCACCCCCTTCTAAATATTGTTTAATGTCAGGTATGGTGAATTTTATTCTTTGCGAATTGGTGTAATATTTTTGGTTGCCAGTGGAAAAATCTATATTGTCAGAATATTTACGATACATACCAATGACTCTGGAAAGAAGATTGCCCAGCTTATTGGCCAGTTCAGCGTGGTAGATTTCACCAATTCTATCCATGGTCAAATCACCATCGCCGAACACGGGAATTTCTTTGAGCAAAATTAAACGCAGGGCTGCTTGGCCATACAATTCGGATACTCTAGCGGGATCAATAACATTGCCGATGGTTTTGCTCATACGCTGACCATCGGAATGGATGAAGCCGTGTACCATGATATGTTTGGGAAGAGGTAGGCCGGCGGCCATGAGCATGCCGGGCCAGATGGCCGCATGGAAGCGGATGATGTCTTTGCCGATCAGGTGGACGTCGGCCGGCCAATATTTATGAAAGAGTTCTGAATCGTCAGAGTATCCAATGGCGGAAATGTAATTGGTCAAGGCGTCGCACCAAACGTACATAACATGATCAGGATCAT